>NZ_JACJFU010000033.1:0-28532 GCF_014164635.1 Paracoccus sp. MC1854
ATCCACGTCCGCATTGCACTGATGAACCGCTTCAATGCACTCGGCACGGCCGAAATCGAACGCGTGGCCTGACGTCAAAAGGGAAAGGGGAAGTCGCCACTAGCGGCCGAGTTCTGCAACAACGCCGTCAAGACCTATCCCGCCACGATCAGCCGTCTGGCCGGCAGCGGAGCTGCCACGATCTATCGCAACCTGGCCATTGCCCCGAGCGAACGTCACCTGGAGCGCTACGACGTGACCCTGCTGGTGCCGGGACTGGCAAGCGAAGCCGGCTGCATCATCGGACGAACCGGGCGGGTGTTCTTCGACCGTCGGCCGCTCGACTGGCTGCGCAGCATCTTCGCGTGAGATGATCTACTTTCCTCACCTGAGCGAACTGGGGTCAGCTGTTCTGCCCCTCCTCCTCGTTGTCGGCGCAACCCTGCTGCTGTCACTTTTCGTCCGTCCCACCAACAACCTGCACCGGACCCTGATCTTCGCCGTCTCGATCGTGCTGGCGCTCCGTTATGTCTGGTGGCGCGCGACCGAGACGCTGGCCCCTCTCGGGCTGACCTGGGACATGGCGGCGAGCTGGTCGCTTTTCGTCATCGAAATGATGGCACTGGTCGGTTCGCTCAGTTCCTTTGTCCTCATGTCGCGGGTCAAACTGCGCAGCGTTGAGGCCGACGAGCATGCCGGGTGGTGGGGCAAGGACGAGCCTCGGGTTGGCATCCTGATCGCCACCTACAACGAGGAACTCGATATCCTCGAGCGCTCGATCGTTGGCGCGAAATCACTCCGGCACGCCAACAAGGAAGTCATTGTCCTGGATGACAGCCGGCGGGACTGGCTTCGCGACTACTGCCTCTCCCAGAACGTGCGCTACATGCGCCGGCCGGACAACAAGGGCGCCAAGGCCGGCAACATCAACCACGCACTCGATCGCTTGGCCGAGGATCCGGTTCCGCCGGACTTTGTTGCCGTGCTGGACGCTGATTTCGTGCCGCACCGCGGCTTCATATCGCGCAGTCTTGCCCTGTTCCACGATACTGCCGTGGGTCTGGTCCAGACGCCGCAACACTTCTTCAACGCCGATCCGATCCAGCATAACCTGGGGATCAGCCGCTCCTATCCCGACGAGCAGCGCTTCTTCTTCGACTACATGCAACCCTCGCGCGACGCCTGGGACATTGCCTTCTGCTGTGGCACGTCATCAATCGTGCGGTGGAGCGCGCTGCGCGAGATCGGCGGACTTTCCACGGAGAGCGTCACCGAGGATTTCCTGCTGACGCTGGTTCTCCAGGAGCACGGCTGGAGAACGGTCTATCTCGCGGAGCCTCTGACTGAGGGCCTCGCGCCGGAAGGACTGAAGGAGTACGTTACTCAGCGCGCCAGGTGGTGCCTGGGCTTGATGCAGATCGCGCGCTCGTCTCTTGGGCCACTCGGCAGGAACAACCTGCGCCTGCGCGACCGCTGGAGCGTCATCGACTCCGTCCTGTTCTGGACGACCAGCTTCTCGTTCCGGATTGCGTCCGTCATCTATCCCCTGCTTTACTGGTACTTCAACATCATCGTCGTGAATGCCAGGCTCGAGGACGTGCTGGTCTATTTCGGCTGCTACATCGCCTGGACCATGCTGACGATGCGGGTTCTTGCCCCGGGTATGATCGTGCCAATCCTGCAGGATGTAGGCCAGCTGATCGGTGCATTCCCGATCACCCGGGCCGCCTTTACAGGACTTCTCCGCCCAAAGGGACATCCGTTTTCCGTCACGGCAAAGGGCGGCGACCGGACCAAGGTCGTAATCCAGTGGCAGATGATGGCGCCTTTTGCAGTCCTGTTGGGACTGACGGTTCTCGGGCTCTTTCTTGGCATCCTGTCCGACCGCTTCGCCTTCAACGATGCAGGCGACGGCAAATGGGTCATCATCTTCTGGACGATCTACAACGTCTTTGTCCTGGCAGTGACATGCCTTGCATGTGTTGAACTGCCACGCCGCGAGCGCCACGTTGCCGATCAGCCGGAACGCGCCATCTTCGTGACTGAAGAAGGCGACATCCGTCGCCAGTGGATTGCCTCGCTGGCTCTGGACGTGGTGCGTTTACGGGGGCGTATCTATCCTGTCGGCACCCGGGGCAGGCTTCGGATCAAGGAGGTAGGCGATGTCGAGGCCTATGTCATCGCACAGACAGCGGACGGAACACGTCTTCACCTGCTCCCGGACGAGAAACAGCGCGAAGCCCTGTTCCTCCGTTTCTACGCAGATGGAGATGAGCCGGGGATAGGACGTGCACGCTCCTCTCTCCTCATCAAGGACATTGCCCGCCGCCTGAGCGCAGGAAGTTAACTGTCCGAGTCACGCTGCAGTCTGGTCAGGGCCGAACCCAGCTTGGCGGCCTCATGCGTGCTTGTCGACGCGGGAGGAAACTCCTCGGAGCCGCCGGCGATCCGATCCGCGGAATCCGCCAGCTGGGAAAATGGCCGCACGAAGATGCGGACATATAGCGCCGTGAAGACCGCCAGGATTGCCAGAACCGCGGCAATCGCCACCACCACCTCCTTGCGCATGAGGTTCAGGTCCGCCGCAAAATTGCCCATTTCCATCCGGCCCAGCATTCGCCATCCGAAGCTGGGCAATTCCTCAAAGGTGACGTTCGGGACGAGGGATCCAAAGTAGTCCTGCCCATCGGGCCATGTCTCGCGCAGCGCACCGCTCTGGCCAGTCTGGGCCACCCGCAGGATCTGCAGATCCGCCGTGTTGGGCGTTTCGCCCGTGCTTGATGCCACGACGTCGCCGTTCGCACTGATGAGGAACAGGGCGAGCTCGAGGCTCCTGGCCGTTTCGGTCAGAAAGTTGGCCAGCCAGTCTGCATTGATATGCATGCCGACCACCCCCACGACCTGGCCTGCGGCGTTGTGAACAGGGCGCGCCAGGTCGATGAAGCGGATGGGGTCCTCTTCGCTGCCGCCCATCAGCTTGGCCAGCAGCAATGCGTCATGCACGTCGCCTGCGAAGCTGCCGTTCAGGCCTCCGCGGAACCAAGGGCGTTGCGACACGTCCTGGCCGACGAGCATGCCTTGCGTGGCCTCGACAACCCGCCCGTTGATGTCGGTATAGCCGATCCAGGAGATGCGGTCGCCCTCGCCCTGCATCCCATCCAACACACCCCTCAGAACCTCCGGCTCCAAGAGTGCCGCACGTTCTGCAAGCACGCCGAGATCCTGCCAATCCCGCTCCAAGACCCGCGCCAGCGAGGTTGCCGCGGCCGACGTGCGCACGCGAACTGCACGATCCAGAACATCGTCGATGATCTCGTTGGACCGCCTTTCCAGAGAGACAGCCAGGATCAGGAAGGCGGCGGCGAGGGTGATCAGCACGAAGCCGAAGACCGAGCGTCCGAGTGTCAAAGCAGGATATTTGGATGCGATGGCCGTCATGATGTCCTCAGAACGTATTGAGCGAGAAGCCGAGGAACGCCTCCTCGGAGTCGAATTTGTAGCCGGCCCTGAGACTGAACGGGCTGTCGCCGAAACCCTTGCGGAACGCGACCGTGGTCTCGTGGTAGTTATCGCTTCCTCCACGCGAGAGCTCGACACCCCCGTTCAGCGCCTGGATGTTGGCCTGGGCCAGCACGAACCAGGATGAGTTCACGGTAGCGAGGTTGATCAGGCCGTAAGCTGAGCCGAAGGAGGTGGGCATGTACCTCTCGATCGAGACCCTTCCCCCGAGCCGGACATCATCATCGCCGTCGTCATCCCACTCCTTGCCGACGGTGGGACCATACTTGAGCACAGCCACATCGCCCAGCTGGACCGCGTGCAGGACACTCGTGAAGAGCTCCTTGCCTCCCTCATACCGAGTGAAATTGGCCCCAAAGCTCAGGTTCCCCCGCTGGACGTTCACCACGCCACCTTGGGTGTCGCTTCCGATGTCGGATTGCAGAAAGAATCCGTCGGCAGCTGCCGGGGTAGCGCAAAATACGGCAATGGCCGCAACTGCGATGGCCCCAAGGTGTCGGATTTTCGTCATGTCGGCACAACCTATGATGGAACGAGTCAAGTGGTAGCACAATCCTGACGTATTCAGAGGGAGGCCTCAAGGAAGCCGCGCGGCCTCGCAGATACAGAGCCTTGCGGACATCCGAAGCCCATGACTGTTGATTTTCACCCGGAACTGACCCGGGTATGGAGTGAACCCCCCGGGCTGGACCACATGAGCCCGAAAAACTGATACGCTGACCGGGCCTTGATCGGAGAAGGCTCATGACGTCACGAGGCCCCTGCCGTCGGCATTCGACACCGTTCAAGCTGCAGCTCTGCCAGGATATCCGCGCCGGTGTCCTGGGGCGGCGCGCGGTGACGTCCCGGGGCGTGGTGTAGGTATCGGTGGCCATCGGGTTTCTCGGTAGGGTCGGGTTGCGACAACCAACCTGAACCGAGGGATAGACCCGATGACCAAACCCATGATGGACCTCCGCGCGCTTGTGGAGAAGAGCGGCGATACCGATCTGCTGCGCGAGATGATCGGCTTCGCCGCCGAGCGGTTGATGGAGCTGGAGGTCGGCGCCAAGACCGGCGCCGACTATGGCGAGAAGAGCAGCGAACGGCTGGCGCAGCGCAACGGCTATCGTGATCGCGACTGGCAGACCCGGGCCGGCAGTGTCGAACTTCGCATCCCGCGCTTGCGCGCTGGCTCCTATTTCCCGTCCTTTCTCGAGCCGCGGCGATCGGTGGAGAAGGCGCTAACAGCCGTGATCTAGGAGGCCTATGTGCATGGCGTGTCGACGCGGTCGATGGATGACCTTGTGCAGGCCATGGGCGGCACCGGCATCTCGAAAAGCCAGGTCAGCCGGCTCTGCGAGGAAATCGACGAGCGGGTCGATGCTTTCCTCACCCGCCCGATCGAGGGCGAATGGCCCTACCTCTGGATCGATGCGACTTACCTCAAGGTGCGCCAGGGCGGCCGGATCTTGTCCGTCGCCGTGACGATCGCAGTGGGCGTTAACACCGACGGCCGGCGCGAAGTTCTGGGCATGGCGATCGGGGCTTCCGAAGCCGAGCCGTTCTGGACGGAGTTTCTGCGCGATCTCGTGCGCCGCGGCCTCTCCGGCGTGAAGCTGGTGATCAGCGATGCGCATGAAGGCATCAAGGCGGCCACGGCGCGGGTGCTGTCCACCACCTGGCAGCGTTGCCGGGTTCATTTCCAGCGCAATGCCCTGGCCCATGCCGGCAAGAGCAGCCGCAGGGTGGTCTCGGCCTTCATCGCCACCGCCTTTGCGCAGCCCGACCATGCCGCGGCCAAGACCCAGTGGCGGCTGGTGGCAGACCAGATGCGGCCCAAGCTGCCGAAGCTGGCCACGCTCATGGACACAGCGGAGGAGGACGTGCTGGCCTACATGACCTTCCCTGCCCAGCACCGCACCAAGCTGCACAGCACGGATGAGATCGACAAGCCGAATCCGAGCTTTCCTGTTATCGTTGCCTTGCGCAGGCGACCTCGTGGCGAAGCGCGACGCATCGGCTGCAAGGGTCGTCGGGCCGCCCAAGGATGCCTTGCCGAGTTGAGGCGCCTGCGCACCCGTCAGAGCCACGCGAAGGCCGCGCGCGAAGCCTCCGGCGTAGCGCAGCGCGCGGCCGGTGTATCGCTTTCGTCTGCCGACCTTCAGCGGACGATAGAGGCGACGTTACTCTGATCGTGGGACAGGGTTCGGCGGGCTTGCCGGTGCCTTGGGGGGTCGCGTCTTCCAGCGCGCCACGAACTGCTCGTAGGTTCTCTCGGCCTGCCGCGCCAGGTCGGCCTCCTGCGCCCGCAGTTCCTTCACGTTGTAGGCGTAGGCCGGGCCGCGTCGGTTGCCTTTCTTCTGCGGCAGCCCAGCTTGCAGTTCCATGTCGCGCGCCTTCTTGGCGACCAGCGCCGGGCGCGCCCAGAGATAATCCTGCTCCTTCGTGAGCAGATGCCAGCAAAGCACCGTCAGCTTGCGCGCCAGCGCGACCGCCGCGACCTGATGCCCGCGCCTCGCCCGGATCCTGACGAAGAAGGCATACAGCGGCCCCGGCGCCTTCGCCGCGGCCCAGGCCGCCTCGACCAGCATTGCTCGCGCGTGGCTGCGCCCCACCTTGCTGATGCGGCCATGATGCGCCGCGCCGGCTCTGTTGCGCAAATCGCATGAGGGATACCTCTCACGAAGCCCGGGTGGTAGCCCGATGTCATGAGCAGACCGACATTGCCGACCTGCATGACCAGGAACTGGCCAGCGTATAATGAAGCGCTCAAGCGCCGGGGCTCGCTGACTGTCTGGTTCGACCCCGAGATGAGCTGGGAGGCTGCGCCATCAGGCAGGCGTGGCCCGCAACAGAGCTGCAGAGATGCCGCCATCGAAGCATGTCTGATCATGAAGGTGCTGTCCGGCATGGCGTTGCGCCAGACGACCGGGTTCGTCGAGAGCCTGCTACGGCTGATCGGCCTTGATTGGACGGTGCCCGATTTCAGCACGCTCTGCCGCCACCAGAAGACCTTGGCCGTGAACATTCCGTATCGGGGCTCCAAGGGTCCGCTGCACCTTCTGATCGACAGCACCGGCATCAAGGTCGAGGGCGAAGGCGAGTGGCATGCCCGCAAGCATGGCGGGCCCAAGCGACGGGTCTGGCGCAGGATCCACCTTGGGATCGACGAGCAGACGCTGGAGGTCCGGGCCGTCGAGATCACTGGGAGCCACATCGGCGATGCGCCAGTCCTGCCCGATCTGCTCGGCCAGATCCCGGCCGACGAGGAGATCGGCAGCGTCACGGCTGACGGCGCCTACGACACCCGCAAATGTCATGATGCGATCGCCGACCGCGGCGCCCACGCCGTGATCCCGCCCGCAGGAACGCAAAGCCATGGAAGGCCGTCACCGCCGGGGCTGCGGCACGCAACGAGGCCCTGCGCGCGTCGAAATACCTCGGCCGAACGCTGTGGCGACGATGGAGCGGTTACCACCGCCGAAGCCGCGCCGAAACGAAGATGCATTGTGTGAAGTTGCTGGGTCAGCGCCTCATGGCCCGAGACTTCGATCGGCAGGTCGCCAAGCTCCAGGTCCGCATCGCGGTCCTGAACGGCTACACCGCGCTCGGCATACCCGTCACTGAAGCTGAGGGGTGAGTCTGTCCAGGGAAAGGGGAACCTCGGCTTTCAGCCGATTTGCGCAACAGAGCCGCTCGAATAGACGCCGAGGTAGGCGTTCAGGCCGTGTTCGGCGAGCGCGGCGATCGTATCCTGGGCTTTGGCGGCAAGCCTCAGATCAGTTTGGCGGCCCTCGGTTTGGACTTCTGCATTTCGCGGGTCTCGCAGTATGTGTTTAAGAAGCTCCTCAAACGCCCCGATTGCGTCGATATTGGCGCCAGAAGGTTCCACATCAACCTCGAACGTGAAGTTGTAGACGCCAGTCATTTTCTCGACGAGGCGCCGGCCTGAGCGGCAGGGCAAGTGGATCACCTCTCCAAGCGCGTCGGAACGCGCAGGGGCGTCGTCGCCGCGCAGGAGTCGCGCCGAAACTCCCAGAGCCTCCGCGATGAACTCAGCGGTTTCCTGGTCAACTGGGCTGCCTTTTTCGGCCCTGTAGATCGTCTTGGGGTTAACGGCGCTCATCTGGGCTAATTCCTTCTGGGACAGCCCTTTCTGAGCCCGCAGGGCACGCAGCTTGTTGCCGTTCAGTGTCATGGATCGTCTCCGTATGTTGTGTGAGTGCAAGATGGACGCTCCATGTTGCAGGGGAAATGGACACTGAATAGCCAGCAATAGACATCTTATAGACAGACAAACTAAATCAATAACTTATGCTGATGACCAGCTGGGTCTGATTACCCAGCCCTCGGCCTTGATGCCTGTGCTGTCGATCAAGAGGTGCAGTGGGCCGTCCGATCCGCGGTAAGGGATAGCGACCTTCAGCGTCTTCTGGCGCCGTGACAGCGTGCTGAAGTCTGGCACTGCCCAGTTGAGGCCGATCAGTTGCAGGAGACTCTCAACGAACCCTGTCGTCTGGCGGAGCGCCATGCCGAACAGAACCTTTATCGTCAGACAGGTCTGGATCGCTGCGTCACTGTAATCCTGCTGGCGACCGCGTTTGCCGATCGGCGCAGCCTGCCACGTCATGCCGGGATCGAACCAGATCGTCAGCGAGCCACGGCGCTTGAGCGCTTTGTTGTAGGTCGGCCAGTTCCTGGTCTTGTAGGCGGGTGGCGTCGGTCTGCTCATGCCGCTCGACTATTACGCTGGATCCATGAGATGAATCCACTTGGGATTTGTGCAACAGAGCCCGTCCCAAGCGACGCCGCACGTTTGCGCTGCGGCCAAGCAGCCTTCCATGCCATCACGTTATTGCTGAAATCCAGAACATGCATTTGTGGAATGGTACGGATGCTGCAAAACTTCCCACCGGAGGATGGCTGGCAATTGCTTGGCCGAAAAAGACCTGACAGCGAGAGGATTCGAGCGTCACTTGGGGAAGCCCGAAATCCTTCGGGTATTTCCTGCCGTGCAATTCAAATCAGTCAAAGTGAGGAGGAGGAGATAATGAAATCTTTCAAAGGCCTGCCGGGCATTGCCCTGGCAGCGATCGTTTCGGTGTCGGCAGGCGCCGCCCTGGCCGACTATCCCGAAAGGACGATCAACATGATCGTCCCCTTCTCGGCGGGCGGGCCCAATGACACAATCGCGCGCGCCATCGCCGCCGGCCTGGAGGAAGAGCTGGACCAGACGATCATCGTCGAGAACAAGCCCGGCGCTGCCGGGAACATCGGAACCCTCGGCGTCGTGCGCGCCGAGCCCGACGGCTACACGATCCTGTTCGTCAGCTCCGGCCCGATGCTCATCAATACCACGCTCTATTCCAATGCAGGCTACGACCCGCGCACGGATCTGACGCCGATCGCCCTTGCCGGAACCATGCCCAACGTGGTGCTGGTCAATCCCAGCATCGGCGTGACCGACATGAAGGGCCTCGCTGAATATGCCAAGGCCAATGAGGGGGTCAGCTATGGCTCGGCCGGTGCCGGCAACACCACCCACATCGCGGGGTTCATGCTGAGCAGGGAATTGGACGACCGGTTGATGCACGTTCCCTATCCGGGCACGGCGGCGGCGATGAAGGATCTGCTGGGCGGGCACATCTCCCTCGTCTTCTCCGACACCATGACGGCGATGCCCTACATCGAAAGCGGCGCCCTCACCGCGCTGGCCGTCGCACCAGAAAGATCAGCCGTGCTGCCGGACGTTCCTACCCTTGCCGAGCAGGGATTCGACATCGAGGATATCAATCCCGCCTTCGGCATTCTCGGCCCGCCTGATATGCCCGAAGATGTGGTCGACACGCTGAACGACGCGATTCAGGCGACGCTCGATTCGCCTGAAATGACCGCGCTGATGGCGCGGCTGGGGATGGAGCGCGCGCCGATCAGGACCTCGGTGGAGTTCGCCGACTACATCCGGTCCGAGGTGGACCGCCTTGGGGAAATGGTTCGCTTGACGGGGGTGACGATCGACTGAGGTGCAGCCGGCACGCAAGCGAGTGTCTTTCCCGTTCTGGGGCAAGATGGGTCTGGGATCGACCGGGACCATGGCTGCGCATCTTGAGGCAAATGAAACATGGAAAATGAGGCCTCGTGCCTCCTTTTTCACTGCCACGTCTCAAGCGACGCCGCACGTTTGCGCTGCGGCCAAGCAGCCTTCCATGCCATCACGTTATTACTGAAATCCAGAACATGCATTTGTGGAATGGCACGGATGCTGAAAAACTTCCCATCGGAGGATGGCTGGCAATTGCTTGGCCGACAAAGAACTGACAGCGAGAGGAGGGGCGGCATGTCGCAGGATAACCGGCGAGGTCCGCAGGCCGAATACGAGGCGTTTCTGGAGCAGGGCAGGTTCATGCTGCAACGGTCGCGCTCGACAGGAGAGCATGTGTTCTGGCCGCGCGTCGTGGCCGCCTCGGGCGCGACCGATCTGGAGTGGGTCGAGGCCAGCGGCGACGGCACCGTCCATGCGATCACCGTCAACCGCAAGCGCGAGGGCTCCCACAACGTCGCGCTGATCGACCTGGCCGAAGGGCCGCGCATGATGTCCACCCTGCCCGCCGTAGAGACCGTGCCGATCGGCACTCGTGTCCGCGCCCGGATCGAGCCGGGCGAGACGCCGCGCGTCGTCTTCGATCCGGTCTGAACGCAGGAAAGGGGAAGACATGGCACATCCGATCAAGGGACGCACCGCAATCGCCGGAATGGCGACTGCCGGGGTGGGCGAGGCGCCGGGCTTCACGGCGATGGAACTGCTGGGACAGGCGGCGGTGGCGGCAGTGGCCGATGCCGGGCTGACGCTGAAGGACGTGGACGCGGTCTTCGCGGCCACCAGCAGCCACGCATTCCCGTCAATGAGTGTGGTCGAATATCTCGGCCTGCGCCCGAAATACTTCGATTCCACCAATGTCGGCGGGTCGAGCTTCGAGATACACCTGCTGCAGGCCGCGCTGGCCATCGAGGCCGGGCTCTGCGAGGTTGCGCTGATCTGCTACGGCTCGAACCAGCGCACCGCGGGCGGGCGGCTGGTGTCGATGTCCGAGCCGCAGTGGCACGAGACGCCCTACAACCCGCGCCACCCGATCACCGCCTATGCGCTTGCCGCCAGCCGCCACATGCACGAATACGGCACCACGCGCGAACAGCTTGCCGATGTCGCCGTCGCCGCGCGGGCATGGGCCAACCTCAACCCCGAGGCTTTCGCCCGCGGTCCCCTGACGCGCGAGGATGTGCTCGCCTCGCGCATGGTTTCGGACCCGCTGACATCGGGCGACTGCTGCCTCGTCACCGACGGTGCTGCGGCCTGCATCATGGTCAGCGCTGAGCGGGCAAGGGACATGCCGCAGAAGCCTGTCTATTTCCTCGGCGCAGCGGGGGCCAACTGGCATCGCTCGATCGTTGCAATGCCCGACCTGACCGTGACCGCCGCGTCCGAAAGCGGGCCACGGGCGTTCGAGATCGCGGGGCTGACGCACGACGATGTCGATCTGGTCATGCTTTATGACGCCTTCACCATCAACACGATCCTGTTCCTTGAAGACCTCGGCTTTTGCCCCAAGGGCGAGGGTGGGCGCTTCGTGGAGAACGGTGGCATCGAGCCGGGCGGGCGGCTGAAGGTGAACACCAACGGCGGCGGTCTCTCCTGCGTCCACCCCGGCATGTATGGGATGTTCCTGATCGACGAGTCGGTGCGCCAGATCCGCGGCAGCGCGGGCGAGCGGCAGATCGGGAATTGCGACGTGGCCTTGCTGCATGGCAATGGCGGCACGCTCGCCAGCCAGGTCACCGCTTTCCTCGGGTCGGAGAACACGCGATGAGCCAGCCCGATTTTTCAGGCCTCTCCAGCCTGCTCGCGCCGCGATCGGTGGCAATCATCGGCGCCTCCGGCGAGCCGCTGCGGATCGGCGGGCGCCCCATAGCGGCGATGCTGCGCGCCGGGTTCACGGGTCGGATCATGCCAGTGAACCCCAACCGCGACACCATTCAGGGGCTGGAGTGCTTCCCCTCGGTCGCCGATCTGCCCGATACGCCGGAGGCGGGCATAGTGGCAGTGCCGGCCAAGGCTGCGATCGAGGCGGTCGAGGCGCTGGGGCAGCGTGGATGCAAGGCAGTGACGCTGTTCACCTCGGGCTTTGCCGAACTGGGCGAGGCTGGGCGTGAGGGCCAGCGGCAGCTGGTCGAAGCCGCGCGGCGGCACGGGATGCGGCTGCTGGGGCCGAACAGCCTGGGTGCCTATAACGTGGGGCTGGGGTATTATGGAACTTTTTCATCCTCGCTGGACACCGGCTTCCCGCTGAACGGGACGGTGGGGATCGCCAGCCAGTCGGGCGCCTATGGCGCGCATCTGGGGGCGGTGGCGCGGGATCGCAGCCTCGGCACCGGCGTCCTCGTCGCTACCGGCAACGAGGCCGACATCACCGTGGGCGACGTGATCGGCTGGATGGCCGGGTCGGACCAGATCCAGGTGATCTGCGCCTATCTGGAAGGGCTGAACAACCCTCGGACGCTGCTCAGCGGGCTGGATGCCGCGCGCGCGGCGGGAAAGCCGGTCTTCGTGCTGAAGGCGGGACGCAGCGCGGTCGGCTCGCACGCGGCGGCATCGCACACCGCTTCGCTGACGGGCGACGACAAGGTGGCCGAGGCGGTTCTGGCCGACCACGGCGCGATCCGCGTGCGCGACACTGAGGAGATGATGGACTTCGCCTACGCGGCAACGCAACGGATCTATCCGGTCGAGAACAGTTTAGGCTTCATCACCGTCTCGGGCGGCGCGGGGATCGTCGCCTCGGACGAGGCAGAGGCGGCGGGCCTGCCGATGCCGCCCATGCCGCAGGAGGCCCAGGACCGACTGCGCGAGCTTCTGCCCATCGCTTCGGCGGTCAATCCCCTGGACTGCACGGCGCAAGCGCTGAACGACCTGACGCTGTTCGAAAGCTTCATGCGGGCGGCGCTGGACGACGGCGGCTATGCCTCGGTCGCCTGCTTCGCCACCTATGTCGCCGGCGGCGCTGATCTCGCGCCCCAGCTTTTGCGTCTGTTCGCGCCGCTGCGGGCAGAATATCCGGACCGACTGCTCGTGCTGTGCGCGATGGGACCGAGCGAGGTGATGCGGTCCTACGAGGATGCTGGATTCCTTGTCTTCCAGGACCCCAGCCGCGCCGTCCGCGCCATTGCCGCGATGGGCCGCGTGGGCCGGATGCTGGCCACCCGCCCGGCGCCGCGCCCCGAGATCGGCGCACCGGTCGCCCTGCCGCCGGAAACGCCCGACGAGGCGCAGGCCAAGGCGCTGCTGGCGAGTGCGGGCATCGCTGCCCCGCCCGAGGAGGTCGTGACCAGCGCCGACGGTACGCGGCAGGCGGCGGACCGCATCGGCTATCCGGTGGTGATGAAGATCGTCTCACCCGACATCCTGCACAAGTCCGACATCGGCGGGGTGAAGCTGAACATCGCCAGCGCCGACGAGGCCGCGGCCGCTTATGAGGCGATCCTCGCAGCCGCCGCGGCCCATGCGCCGGACGCCCGTATCAGCGGGGTGCTGGTGGTCAGGCAGGTTTCGGGCGGGGTGGAATGCCTCATGGGCATCAACCGCGATCCCAGCTTCGGCCCGGTCGCCGCCTTCGGTCTTGGCGGGATCTTCGTCGAGATCCTGAACGACGTGGTCGTGCAGACCTGCCCCTTCGATCAGGACACCGCCCGGAGGATGATCCTCTCGACCCGCGCCGCGCCGCTTCTGACCGGGGCGCGGGGCCGCCCGCCTGCCGATCTGGACGCGCTGGCCGGGATGCTGTCGCGCCTGTCGGTCTTTGCCGCGGCGGCCGGGCCGCGCCTCGTCTCGATCGATCTCAACCCGGTCGTCGCGCTGCCCAGCGGAGCCTATGCGCTGGACGCCGTCATCGAACTGGACCAGGAAACCGATGCCGATTGATCCCGAGAACCTGCTGAACTTCGACATTCCCGAGGTCGTCCAGGAATACGGCCCCCGCGAGGCCGCGTTCTATGCGCTGACCCTCGGTCTCGGGAACGACCCCATGAACCGCGCGGCGCTGCGGTTTGCGGGCGGGCTGCCTCGGATCGAGCCGTTCCCGACCATGCCGCTGGTGCTGGCTCATCCCGGCTTCTGGCTGAAGGACCCGCGCACCGGCGTCGATGCGCTGCGGGTTGTCCATGGCGAGCAGGGGATGACGTTGCACGCCCCCCTGCCCGACCGGGGGCGCGTCACGGGCAAGACCCGCGTGACCGACCTGATCGACAAGGGCGAGGGCAAAGGGGCGCTGCTTTACACCGAAAAGGAACTGCGCGACGCCGAGACCGGCATGCTGCTGGCCACGACCCGCAACACCACCTTCCTGCGTGGCGACGGCGGCTTCGGCGGCCCCACTGGCCCCGTGAAGCCGGTCCACAAGCTGCCCGAAACTGAGCCGGACGGCTCGGTTGAAGTGCAGACGCGGCCCGAACAGGCGCTGTATTACCGTTGGAACGGCGACGACAACGTCCTGCACCTGGACCCTGAGGTGGCGGCCCGCGCCGGGTTCGAGCGGCCGATCCTGCACGGGATGTGCTCGCTGGGCGTGACCGCGAACGCGCTGTTGGCGGGGCTGTGCGGCCATGACGCCAGCCGCTTCCGCGGCCTCGACGCGCGCTTCACCGCCAGTGTCTATCCGGGCGAGACGCTGTGCGTCGAGTTCTGGAAGGACGGCTCGTTCCGCACCCGCGTGGTGGAGCGGGACGTGATCGCCATCGGCAACGGCAAGTTCGATTTCGCATGGACGGGGGGGAAGGGATGAGTTCGATCCGGATTAATGACGAGGAGCGGCAGGAACAGCTGCGGATGCTCGTCGAAAGCGCCGCCGGGATTGCTCCACGCCAAGGCGGCTTCAAGCGCCAGCGGGCGCTGAAAAAGTCCGACACGGGGTTTGACCGCGAGGCTTGGGGCGAACTCGCCGGGATGGGCTGGCTGGGCCTGCGCCTGCCGGAAGACTCCGGTGGAATGGGGCTGGGGGTGCTGGAGTACGCTGTCCTCGCCGCCGAGGCGGGCGCCGCGCTGTTGCCCGAGCCCTTCATCGAAGCGCAGCTTGCCATCGACCTGATGGGACCGGAAGCCCCGTCCGAGGCGCTGTCGGGCGAGCGCCTGATCCTGCCTGCGTGGAGCTTTGCCGCCGACGGCACCGACATGGACGGCGGCGTGACGGTCCAAGGCGACGGCCTCAGCGGCGAAAAGCGCTTCGTGCCGCTGGCGGGCGCCGCCGACGAGCTGCTGGTCACCACGGCCGAAGGCGGCTGGCTGATCGCGGCATCGGACGCCGAAATCACCACCGAACGCACGCAGGACGGCGGTCATGTTGGCTGCGTCCGGCTGGACGGCGTGACGGGGCGCCGCATCCCCTTCGCCGATCCGCGGGCGCTTGAGGCGGCCACCCTTGCCAATGCCGCCTATCTGCAGGGCGTGATGGAGCGGGCGTTCGAGATCACGCTCGACTACCTCAAGACCCGACGCCAGTTCGACCGGCCCATCGGCAGCTTCCAGGCGCTGCAGCACCGCGCGGTCGAGATGAAGGTGCAGATCGAGATCACCCGCGCCGTCATCCGCGACGCCGCGTTGGCCTTTGATGGGGATGGCGATCTGCGACCCATCGTGTCCCGCGCGATGACCCGCGCCAGCGAGGCCGCACAGTTCGTTACCCGACAGTCGATCCAGATGCACGGCGCGATCGGCTATACGGACGAGGCCGACATCGGCCTGTTCCTGCGCAAGACGCTGGTGCTGATGAACCGCTATGGCTCGGCCAGTGCCCACCGCAAGCGCCACGCCCAGGCCCAGGCGGCCTGATGGCGCTGGATCGCGACAATCGGGACGGCGTGGTGGTCCTGACGCTAAACGAGCCGCAGCGGCGCAACCCGCTGACCCAGGCGATCAAGGGCCAGTTGTTCGAGGCGCTGGTCTCGGCGCAGACCGACAACAGCGTGCGGGCCGTGGTCCTGACCGGCGCGGGATGCAATTTCTGCGCCGGCGGCGATCTGGCGACACTGGGTACCGACACCGTAGCCGGCGCGCGAGAGCGGCTGACCCGGAATGGAGACCTGATCCGGCGCATGGTGCGCTATCCCAAGCCGCTTTACGCCGCCGTCGAGGGCTGGGCGGCGGGAGCGGGCCTCTCCGTCGCGCTGTCCTGCGATGGGATCGTGGCGGCGGAAGGGGCGCGATTCCTTGCGTCCTTTATCCGCGTGGGCCTGATCCCCGATCTGGGAATGCTCGGCAGCCTGCCGGCCCGCGTCGGCCCGGCGCTGGCGCGGCGGATCATGCTGTCCGCGGAACCGCTCGACTCCGCCACCGCGCATTCCGCAGGGCTGGTGGATGACGTCACGCCAAACGGCGAGGCGCTGGACCGGGCCGTTGAACTCGCCCGCGCCGCGGCGGGGCGCGCGCCGCTGCCGCAGGCCCATATCAAGGATTTCCTCGCCCGCGCCGTCGATGAGGCGCTGGGTTACGAGGCGCTGATCCAGCCGCTGCTGCTGGCCAGCCAGGACGCCACCGAGGGCCGCGCGGCCTTCTTCGACAAGCGCGAGCCGCAATTCAAGGGGATGTGAGATGACCGCCATCGACCCGAAACCGCATGAAGACCTGAACCCGCTGTCGGACGAGGATTTCCGCCAGACCGTCCGCCACTGGATCGAGGAGAACTACCCGCCTCATCTTCGCAGTCCCCACCAGCGCCTGCATATCGACGAGGCGCGGCCCTGGTATGAAGCGCTGTCGCGGCAGGGCTGGCTGACGCCCAACTGGCCGCGCGAGCATGGCGGCATGGGCTTGTCCCCCGCCAAGCACCTCATCATGGTCGAGGAGATGGAGCGGCACGGCTGCGCCCGCCTGCCCGATCCGGGCATGACGATGCTGGGCCCGCTGCTGATCCGCTACGGCAGCGACGAACAGCGCGCCTGGCACTTGCCGCGCATCCTGTCGGGCGAGATCATCTGGTGCCAGGGCTATTCCGAACCGAACGCGGGGTCCGACCTTGCCTCGCTGCGGACCTCGGCGGTGCTGGACGGCAACGAATGGGTCATCAACGGCCAGAAGATCTGGACCACGCTGGGGACCGACGGCGACTGGATCTTCATCCTGGCCCGCACCGACCCGGACGCGCCCAAACAGCGCGGCATCAGCTTCTTCATCATGCCCGTGGACACCCCCGGCATCGAGGTGCGCCCAATCATCAACCTCGACCGCCACGACGAATTCGCCGAAGTCTTCTTCAACGATGTCCGCATCCCCGCCGATTCCATTGTGGGCGAGGTGAACAGGGGCTGGTCCATCGCCAAGGGCCTTCTGAGCTTCGAGCGCATCTTCCTCGGCTCGCCCTATATGGCGACCGGCGCGATGGCGCATCTGGAGCGGCTTGTCCGTCATCTCGGCCGCGAGGACGAGCCCGAGATCAAGGCGCTGCTGAACGGCCTGCGGATGGAGTTGGAGGACCACAAGTCCTTCTACACCGCCTTCGCCGACCAGGTGCGCCGGGGCGAGCCCCTGGGGCCGGACGTGTCGATGCTCAAGATCAACCTGTCGGCGCTGTACCAGAAGATCACCGACCACATCATCGAGATCGCGGGCCAGCACACGGCACTGCTTGACCCCTTATCCGACGATCCGGGGCTGTATCCGTCCAGCGCCTTCATCCAGGCGCGGCCCCATTCGATCTATGGCGGGTCGAGCGAGATCCAGAAGAACATCGTGGCCAAGCAGGTGCTTGGCCTCAGCGAAGACATGCGGTGAGGAGAACGGGATGAGCGTGGATCTGGGCATGGACGGCAAGGTCGCCATCGTCACGGGGGCGGGCGGCGGCATCGGTCGGGCGATCGCGGTGGGCATGGCGGCGGCGGGCGCGAAGGTCGTCATCAACGACATCGGCGTGGGCCTTGGCGGCGAGGGCGGCTCGTCGTCGCCAGCCGAGGAAACCCGCGCCCTCATCCAGGGCGCGGGCGGCGAGGCGGCGATCAGCACCGACAGCGTGACCTCGTGGGACAGCGCGCAGCGGATCGTGGGCTGCGCGATGGACAATTTCGGCCGGCTGGATGCGGTGGTGAACAACGCCGGCATCCTGCGCGACGCGATCTTCCACAAGATGGACCCGACGGACTGGGTGTCGGTCATCGACGTGCATCTGAACGGCAGCTTCTTCGTCAGCCGCGCCGCGGCCGAGCAGTTCCGCAAGCAGGAAAGCGGCGCCTATGTGCACATGGCCTCGACCTCGGGGCTGATCGGGAACTTCGGGCAGGCGAATTATTCGGCGGCCAAGCTGGGCATCACGGCGCTGTCCAAGTCGATCGCGCTGGACATGGCGCGCTACAACGTCCGCTCGAACTGCATCGCCCCCTTTGCGTGGAGCCGGATGACCAGCTCCATCCCCGCCAACACCGACGCCGAAAAGGCGCGGGTTGAGCGGATGAAGCGGATGACGCCCGAAACCAACGCGCCGCTGGCGGTGTTCCTCGCCTCGGACGCGGCGCGCGAGGTCACGGGACAGGTCTTCGCGGCGCGGCTGAACGAGATCTTCCTGTTCAGCCAGCCGCGCCCGATCCGCTCGGCCCACATGGATGGCGGCTGGACGCCCGAAACCATCGCCGAGCGGGTGCTGCCCGCCTTCAGGTCGAGCCTGATCCCGATGGAGCGGTCCGGCGACGTCTTTGCGTGGGACCCGATCTGACCCGGCATGAAGGCCCTTGATGAACGCAGCCTTCCGGCCCTTGTCGCGCAAGTCTGCATCGTCATCGTCATCGCGGTCTCGGTCACCGGGATATTCGTCCAGGGCGCGGCGCTGAGCCTGATGGCCGGCGCCGCGCTGCTGGTCTATTTCCTGATCTGCTGGCGCCTGTTCACGCTGGTGACCTGGGTGCCGGTGATCCTGTCGCTGGTGATGCTGGCGCTGTCCCTGTGGCGCGGGATCAGCCTTGAGACGCTGACGCAGGGGATGGACCGGATGGCGTTCCTGGCCGCCCTGCTGGCAGTGACGGGAATGCTGCGGGTGGTGGCGCAATCCGCGCCGGAAATCGCGGCCGCAGGACGCTATCTGACCTCGCAGCCCCCGAGCCGGCGCTATTGGGCGCTGAGCTTCGGGGGCCATGTCTTCGGCCTGCTGATCAACCTGGGCGGGCTGGCGATTCTTCTGGACATGACCCGGCAGGCGCTGGCAGGCAGCGGCGGCATCCCCGACCGGATGCGGGAATGGAAGCTACGCCGGATGACGACGGCCACGCTGCGGGGCTTCTCGCTTGTGGCGTTGTGGTCTCCCTTCGGCTTTGGCATCAACCTGCTGCTGCTGGCGATGCCGGGGCTGAGCTATTTCCAGATCGGGCCGCTGGGCTTCGCACTAACCTTTGCCTTCGGGTTCTGGGGCTGGCTGGTCGATCGCCTGACCGCCCCGCGCCCGACGCCGGGCGCCCCGGTCACGGTCAGGCCGGACCCGGATGACCGCGGCGCGGTGGCGCGGATGCTGGGCCATGTCGCGGGACTGGCAGTCATCGTCTTCGCGCTGAACCTCGCCACCGGCCTTGATTTCCAGCGGGCGCTGCTGGTCGGCCTGCCGGTCTACAGCCTGATCTGGGCGGCGCGGCTGGGGCGGAGGCGTCCCGGCGGCCCGGCAGGCTCGATCCGCCAGGCGCTGGGCGAGACGCTGCGGCGGTTTCCGCTGGCGGCGGGAGAGCTTGGCGTCTTCGCCTCGGCCGGGCTGCTGGCCGTCCTGATGCTGGAGCTGGTCCCCGTGGACCAGGTGCAGGCGCTGATTGCGGACTGGCAGCTTGCCCCCTGGCAGATGATCGTCCTGCTGAACCTGACGCTGTTCGGCTTTGGCGCGGCGGGCATCAACCCGATCATCACCGCCTCGGTGCTGGGCAGCCTCGTCACCCGGCTGGACATGCCGGGGCTGTCGCAGCTGGCGGCGGGGATCGGGATGGCGGGGGCATGGTCCTGCGTGATGGGGTTCACGCCGTTCATCACCACGGTCGCCTATGCCGGTGCGCTGATCGGTCGGCCGGTGGCACGGGTCGGACTGTTCTGGAACGGGCCCTACTGCCTCTCGGCGCTGGTCCTGTGGACGGCGGCGCTGGCGGCGGCGGTCGCCGTCGGGCTCATTTGAGACGAAATGCGTCCGGCGCCGCAGTTGCGCCGCGCCGAATAACCTTCATTCTTGGATGGTTGCAGCGGCGGTGCCCGCGGCGATCACGCGATCAGCCGCGCCTCGGTCACGGACTGCACGTCGCCAAGGCTGTTGCCGGGGGCGAGGTCGATCACCCGGAAACCTTCGGGTGTCACGGCGAACACCCCGAGGTCGGTATAGACGCGCGTGACCACCCCTGCCCCGGTCAGCGGGAAGCTGCAGCGTCGCAGCAGCTTCGGACTACCCTCACGCGTGGTGTGGCGCATGATAGCGAAGATCTGCGGCACTCCGGCTACAAGGTCCATGGCCCCGCCCACCGCGGGCGGGAAGCTCTCGTCCAGCGTCGCCCAGTTCGCCAGGTCGCCGTTCTCGGCCACCTGATAGGCGCCGAGCACCGCGATATCGAGATGCCCGCCCCGCATCATCGCGAAGCTGTCGGTGTGATCGAAGAAGGACGCGCCCGGCAGTGTTGTGACGAACTTCTTGCTGGCGTCGATCAGCTCTGGGTCTTCCTGCCCCGGCGCCGGCGAGGGGCCGACGCCGAGAAGGCCGTTCTCGGTCTGGTACATCACCTCGCGCCCTTTGGGCACGAAGGCCGCAACGAGATTTGGCAGGCCGATGCCGAGGTTGACATAGGCGCCGTCGGGAATGTCCTGCGCCAGCCGTGCGGCCATCTGGTCGTCGCTCAGGCGGTTCATGGACGCACTCCGTATTCGGTGAGGCGGTCGATGAAGATGCCGGGCGTCATCACGCTTTCTGGGGGAATCGGCTCATCGCTCAAATGCCGCACCTCTGCAATGCTGTGCCGCGCGGCCATCGCCATCACGGGGTTGAAGTTCCGGGCCGTGGCATGGAAGGTCAGGTTCCCCCAGCGGTCGCCCCGCTCGGCCCGCACCAGCGCGAAGTCGGCGTGGAGCGGTTTTTCGAAGACATAGCCGCGACCGTCGATCTCGCGCGTTTCCTTGCCCTCGGCCAGCTTTGTGCCGTAGCCGGTGGGCGTCAGGAAGCCGCCGAGACCAGCAGCGGCCGCGCGGATACGCTCGGCCAGCGTGCCCTGCGGGACGATCTCGAGCTCGACCTCGCTCGCCTCGAAGCGCCGCTCGAACCAGATCGAACCGGGGGTGCGGGGGTAGGAGCAGATCACCTTCGCAACCTGCCCCTCGCGCAGCAGCGCCGACGTTCCCGTCTCAAAGGAACCGGCGTTGTTCGAGATGATCGTCAACCCCTTCGCCCCGTGGTCCAGAAGCGCGCCGAGCAGCCCGAAGGGGATGCCGGATTCCCCGAAGCCCCCGACCATGATGGTGGCGCCATCGTGGATTGGCGCCACCGCGGAGGCCAGGTCGGCCACTCGCTTGTCGATCATGTCGTTGCCTTCATCTGATTTTTCGCCCGGAACCACTCATAGAAAATCGCAATAGCGATCACCACGAGACCCAGGACATCCGTGTAGAATTCCGGAATGATCGTGAGGATGGCGCCGATGGTGAACAGCACCCGTCCGACCATGCTGATGATGCCGACGCGGTAGAGATAGGCTTCGAAGGCGACCGTCAGCGCCCAGAGAGCGATCAGGGCCATCACCAGCGCGCTCAACACGTCTGCCCAGGTTCCCTGCATCAGCAGGGCCGGGTCGTAGATGAAGATGAACGGGAGGATGAACTTCGCATTGCCCAGCCGCATCGTGAACAGGCTGGTCTTGAACGGGTCCGACTTGGCGATGTTCGCCGCCGTGATCGACGCCAGCGCAACCGGCGGCGTGATGTAGGACAGCATCCCCCAGTAAAGGATGAACATGTGGCTGCCGATGGGGTTGAGCCCGGCCTGCACCAGCGCGGGCGCCAGCAGGATCGACAGGAAGATGTAGGCGGCGCTGACCGTCATCCCCAATCCGAGGATGAAGCTCGTGAGCGCGCCGGCAATCAGCATCAGCAGCACGTTGCCGCCAGCCAGAATCAGCAGTTCGCGCGAAAAGGCGCCTGCAACGCCGGTGTATGACAGACCGCCGACCACCAGTCCGATCCCGGCGAGGATCGCCACCAGCGAGCCGATATTCTTTGCGACGTCGAGCAGCAGGTCCAGTGCGCGGCGCGCGTTCAGCCGGGTCCGGGGGTTGAAGGACGTGGCGATGATCATCGCAAGGGACGCGAAATACGGCGAGTAGCTTTCCAGCCGCATGACCATCAGCACGTAGATTAGCACGACGAGCGACAGAAGGTAGGGCCAGCCCGAAATCAGCGTGCGCCCGAGCGGCGGGATTTCTTCCTCCGGCAGGCCCTTCAGGCCCTCGCGCGCGGCGTAGAGATCGACCTGGAACAGCAGCGCGGCGTAGAACAGGACCGCCGGCAGGAAGGCCGCGATTGCCACTTCGGCGTAAGGAATGCCGAGGAACGAGGCCATGATGAACGCGACCGTGCCCATGACCGGGGGCATCAGCGTCGCGCCGCTCGACGCGGTTGCCTCGATGGCGGCGGCGTAGGTTCGGGAATAGCCCACCCGCATCATCGTCGGAATGGTGAACGGGCCGGTGGTCAGGATATTGGAAATGACGCTGCCCGACAGCGAGCCCAGAAGCCCTGAGCTCAGCACCGAGACTTTTGCCGGCCCGCCCCGGCGGCGACCCAGAAGCGCCGCTGCCAGGTCCATGAAGAAGTCGCTGCCCTTGGTGATCGTAAGGACCGATCCGAAGATGACGAACCCGATCACCAGTTCCGCCACCACCTGCATGGGCAGGCCGACGATGCTTTCGACGCCAAGGACATGGGCGCGCACCGCTTCCGGCAGGCTGTAGGCGGTGCCCCACAGGAAACCGGGCATGTAGCCCGCAAACAGCGGATAGGCGGCGAAGAACAGCGCCGTGCATAGCAGGATATTACCGCCCCCGCGCCGGACCCCTTCGAGCGCCGCGACCAGCACGATCACGGCGGCGATGTCCGCCGACAGCGGGGCGGCGAACTCCCACCCCTCCTGGATGATGCGCAGGCCGTTATTGCCCAAATAGAGGGTTGCGCCGAAGGTCAGCACCACCAGAACCCAGTCGAACCACGGCACCGTCGTCGCCCATTTCGGGCTGGACGGCATCGTGATGAAGGCGATCGAAAGGAAAACGCCGATCAGATAATAAAGATACGAGTTGCCGAGCGGCTGGAAGCCGAACAGGTTGAGCAGGAAAACTTGGTTGATTGCCAGCAGCACGCCAGCGGCGCCGAGGATATACACTACGATCAGCGCGAAGCCCGAGGGGCGCGCCGGCCGTGGAGGATCAGAGCTGTGGTGCATGTGCTGCTCGTCCGTGGTCACCTGACCAACCGGCGGCGGTATCTTTGCGTCTGTGACTGATTCTTGGGTCATCGGGTCCAATCCTGAAAATCGGCGAGCCGACGCATACCCGCGCCGGCTCGGTTAGCAGAGGCAGACCTCAGTTGGATCCCTGACCAAGAGCCGCCTTGGCCTCGGCCCACTGCGCCGCGAATTGTTCAGGCGGCAGGTCTCGGTTCGCCGGCAGGAACTCCTCCCATGCGGCGCGAAGCGCGTCGAGACGGGCGATCCGCTCCTGGTTCCAGGCTTCGGACTCGTCGGTCCAGATGCCCTTCTCGGTCAGATAGCGGACCGCGCCCTCGTGGAAGGGAACGTCGATCGGGGGTGTCCCGGAGATGTTCAGATCCCAGCGGTGCATGGTCGCGGTGGCGTTCTTGTAGAGATCGAAGCTCTCATCCAGCGCCTTGGTGAACGCGTAGACCTCGTCGGCCGACTTGTCAGCGAGAGTTACGATCACCGGATAGCGATAGGCCGCCATTGAAACCTTCTCGCCCGGTGCAAGGCCGGCAGCGATATCTTCCTCGAATGGGCCCATGATCGGCAGAACGTCCAGCAGCTTGGCCCAGCCTTCCTGGTCGTTCGGGTCAAGAGGCACCCACTTGATCCCCCGTGGGGACGACGCAAGTTCGTAAAGCTGGCTGGTCGTCGGCGTGGTGCAGGTGAAGTCCGCCTCGTTCCTGGTCATGGAGCTCATGGCGGCCGCGTAGGTCGGGAACATCACGACCTCGACATCGTCCAGCGTCAAGTCACCGAACGCCAGGACCGCTTCGCACTTGACGTTGATCGACGGATTGCCGACCACGAAAGCGGCGCGCTTGCCGCGCGCGTCGGCGATCGTCTCGATCCCGGCATCCCCCGCCGCCACCATCGACAGCGACGCCGGACGGCCGGCGACCGCACGCAGGTTCTGCGGGCCGAACTCGGGCACGGCATAGTCGTAGTCGCCTTCCGACAGGAAGTAGGTCTCGGTCGCGAGGAAGCCGTAATCGGCCCGGCCCAGCAGCAGCGGCTGCAGGCGGCCGATCCCGCTGCCCGACGGCTGGATGCGAATCCGGGTGTTGGCGTGGCGCCCGAAAGCATCGGCGATCGCCGAGGCTTCGGCGTAGCCTGCCGAGCCCACGTCATAGGCCGTCCAGATCATCGTATTGGGCAGTTCCTGCGCCACCGCCCCAGTGACGCCAAGCGCGAGGGCGATTGTGCTGGCGCGGATTGTACTGAAGAAATTCATGGATGTTCCTCCCAAAACACCTGCAGGGCCGTCATGGCATCCGACGCGAGTGTGGCGCCTGCCTGCTAACTGATCTCACTCTCCCCATCCGGCCTGCGGTGGGCAGGGCCGAAGCTGACAAAGGTTTGCGTGTTGCGGCGCATAATTCAAATGCATTGCCAGCATTTCAGCGATACTGTGGAGGCATCATGGACCTACGACAACTTCGCAGCTTCCTGGAAATTTGCCGCGCCGGCAGCATCACTCAGGCGGCCGACCGGCTGAACATGGCCCAACCCGCCCTGACCCGCCAGATCCAGTCGCTGGAGGAGGAGATGGGTGTTCTGCTACTGCACCGTCACGGACGCGGCGTCAGCCTCACAGCACAGGGCGAGCTGCTGCAGGCCCGCTCGCGTCAGTTGCTCGAGGATGCCGACGATCTGGTCCGCGTCGTGTCGGGCCGCGACGGCGAACTGCGCGGCATGGTCAGGTTGGGCCTGCCCCCCGCGCTGGCCGAGGTGCTGACCGCTCCCCTCATCGAGCGGTTCATGACCGAACACCCCCATGCCCAGCTGCGCGTCAGCTCGGGTTTCACCGGCCATGTGCGCGACTGGCTGCGGCGCGGCGAGGTCGATCTGGGCGTGACCTACGAGCTCGCGCTGGCGCGTGGCCAGCGTGCGATCCCGCTGCTGCGGGAAGAGTTGTGCCTGATCTGCCCGCCCGGCGAGCCACTGGCAGGCGAGCCGATCACCTTTGCCGAGGCGTTCTCAGGGCCGCTGATCCTGCCCACGCCGATTCATGCGCTGCGGCAGTTGATCGACAAGGCGGCCGATATCCGTGGCATCGTGCCGGTGGTCGTGGCCGAGATCGACGTGGTGTCGGCCATGCTCACGCTGGTAGAGAAGAACCTCGGCCGTACGATCCTGTCGCGTGCGATGGGAGGACAGGCGGCGCAAGTGGGCTCGCGGCTGGTCATCCGGCCGATCGTCGATCCTGTGCTGAGCCGGATGCTTGCGTTGTGGCAGTCACCGGCGCGCGACAGCACCCCTGTCGTGCGCCGCTTTGCGCAGGAACTGCTGGAGCAGGCGCGGCTCATGGTCCAGCAGGGCGCCTGGCCGGGCGCACTGCCAGTCCGACCGGATATTGAGCACGAGGGCGAAACGCAGGAACGGAACTGAGCCAGCGGCGGCTTGGACCTGCATCGTTTCTGTTCCGGTCCGGCGCTCATGTGAGGCAGCCCCTTCCAGTTCGTGTTGAAGCCGCCCCGGGCAAGAGACCGCTCGGGGCGATCTCGTGCTGGTCTATCCGAAGAGGTCTCGCTCGTAGATCTTCCCCTTGGCAAGGCTCTGATGATCAAAGCCGTCTGAAGGTGCGAACCTGGGCTTGATCCATGACACTCGCAAATTAGGTCGTTCGGTCACCGGGTGGCGCCCGGGAGTGTCCTGAACTCCGTGTATCTGATCCGGCCCATGCGGTTTTCAGATACAGTCAGGCGTCGAAGCGCCCGGCGAACATTATGGCCAGCTGATTTCGTGCGGCAACCCATTCCCGGACGGCCCTGCCGCCCTTCTCGAAGTTGCGGATGGCCAGAAAGATCAGCTTGGTGGCAGCCTCTTCGGTGGGGAACGAGCCCTTGGTCTTCAGGGTTTTTCGCAACACCCGGTTCAGCGATTCCACCGCGTTGGTCGTGTAGATGATCTTCCGGATCGGGACGCTGAAGGCAAAGAACGGGATCACCTCGGCCCATGCCCGGCGCCAGGCCGGGGCGATGGACGGGTATTTCCCGGCCCATGTCCCCTCGAAGTCATCGAGCCGGCGGGCGGCCTCCTCGGCAGTCGGGGCCTCGTAGATCGGGCGCAGGTCGGCGGCCACCGCCTTACGATCCTTCCAACTGCAGAAGTTCATCGAATGCCGGATCAGGTGAACGATGCAGGTCTGGACCGTGGTGTCCGGGAAGGCGGCGGTGATGGCTTCCGGGAAGCCCTTCAGTCCGTCCACAACGGCGATCAGGATGTCCTGGACGCCCCGGTTGCGCAGTTCGTTCATCACCGACAGCCAGAACTTGGCCCCTTCGTTGTCGGCGATCCAGAGGCCGAGAACCTCGCGCTCGCCCTCCCGGGTAAGGCCCAAGGCGATGTAGACCGCCTTGTTCCTGACCATCCGGCTGTCGGCATCGCGGATCTTCACCCGCAGAGCGTCGAAAATGACGATCGGATACATCCGGTCCAACGCCCGGTGCTGCCAGTCCCGGACCTCCTCCAGCACGGCATCGGTGACGCGGCTGATCAGGTCCGGCGACCTCCGAAGTCCGTAAAGCTCCTCGAGACTCGTCTGGATGTCGCGAACCGAAAGCCCGGCGGCGTAAAGGCCGATGATCTTGTCATCCACCCTGTCGATCCGGGTCTGGCCCTTCCTGACCAGCTCGGGCTCGAAGCTGCCGTCCCGGTCGCGCGGCACCGCCAGCGGCACCTCGCCATCCGAGCCCTTCACCCGCTTTGTCGCGGTGCCATTGCGGCGGTTGGCCTGTTTGGGCGGCGGCTCCGCTCCAGCCTCATAGCCCAGGTGCGCAGTCAGTTCGGCCCCGAGCATCCGCTCCATCAGCCGAACCTTCAGTTCCTTCATCAGCCCGGCATCGCCGAGCAGATCCTCGGGCCGCTTGCAGCCCTTCAGCAACTCGTCCAGCAGCTCGTTGGAAATCGTCATCTTCCTTGCTCCTCTCAGGAAGCATGGACCGGGTCAGTCATACACAGAAGATCAGACACTCTCGTGGCGCCCAGCACCGCCACGAGCTCCAGGCGCTGGTGCGCGGTCATTGCTTCCAGGTCCACCTCGAAGGCTTCCCACGCGAACTCTCGCACCTGTCCTTCATTGAGCGTGCCAATATAGTAGCCATAGTTGTCTTGGTGCCGATACGACACTGTCAAAGTGCCGTAGCGTGCAGTCCAAACGTCGCCGTCGTGTGTGATTGTAATCTGCAACGGGTCGATCTGCATCACTCCTCTCCCTCAATCTACCAATCTACGCAGGCTCTCGAGCCACTCATGTGCAGATAGCCATGCACGGCAGCACCGCATCCACGGCGCTGCGAACTTTTTTCGTCAATTTCCATAAATTCCCTTCGTCCCTCGGGGAACCGGCCATTCTTTATCTTAAGCAACGACAGACAGGCCCGCAGGAAGGGAGGATGAGGGCGACATTGAAGCTGCCGCACTGGTGCAGCGTATAGAAAAGAGCGAAGCAAATGTTCGACTCTCGTCCTTCTGAAGTTCGCCGTGACATCCTCGAGCGTGTCCGCCGGTTCTTCTTCGATTATGGCCATGAGCTCACCATGGCCGCCTCGATGCTCGGCGGTACCGCTGCCGAGGCGCGGGTGGTATCTTGCGCCATCCATCTCGACCGGAGCCCCTGCATCGATCGCCGCCTCAAGCGCGATCTTGCGGCCATTCACCGGTGTCTTGCACTTCATGATGTGGGCGATCCGGATGACTTCGACATCTCCCTCTTTTCGACGCTTCATCCCGCGTCCGCCGAAGTCGAGACAATCTGCCTGCTGACGGACATGCTCGAGGATCTGCTCCACGAGATCGACAGCATGGGGTGCGATCTGGCTGGCGAGGTTGATGGTCCCCTGATCGCTGCCTGACATCTCTCTCGATCCCCCGGGGATCGAGCCTTGACGCCCGTCCCCAGTACGCCGGGCAACCCTGGAGAGCTGTTATGAAGATCAACCCTGTAGCCGCGCCCTCGCTCGACGGGCTGGCGACTGAAACCATCCGTCTCAGACGTGAGCTCCATGAAATGGCGCACGCCGTCTACGTCGGCGGCAACATCCGCGACTTCGGGTTTGCGGCGCGGACACTGGGTCGGCTTGCGGAGCGGCAGCCATTTGATAGCCGTGACACCGCTTCTTTCCAGGCGTTGCGCGGCATCATCGATACCGACCTCAGCCGAGAAGTCGTCGGGACTGAACGACGCTTCGTGGAGACTCGCTACGACAACGATGGTCAGCATGGTGAGGTTCGCGAGATTCCGGTCTACAGTGCACGCGGCGAAACGCTCCTGCGCCTGCAAGAAACGCTCAACAGCTTCCTCGCTGCACGTGACGCGGCCTTGGATCGGATTGCAGCGGATCGCGCCCTCATGCAACTGCTGCGCACCTGATTGCGCAGGCGTGGCACCGTTCCCGGGGCGCGAGCCAACGCGCTCCTGGGGTAATCCTCCCATTTCTAACGGGGTCCATTCGTAGAACTCATGCGGCCATTTTCAGTTTCTGGGCGGGTGTGATGCCGCCGATGCCCATGTTCGGGCGGTCGTTGTTGTAAGTCCAGAGCCATTGC
>NZ_JACJFU010000034.1:0-27173 GCF_014164635.1 Paracoccus sp. MC1854
CAACGGCCCGGCGTTCGTGGCCACCGCGCTGCGCGACCGGATCGCCGCGGCCGGCGCCGGAACGGCCTCTGTCGAGCCTGGATCCCCCGGGGAGGGAGGAGGATCAGGAAACGGTCCGGGGGACTGTGTGCCCGACGACGGGCCGCTGCGAGAGCTTCACCGCCAAGCTGCGCGACGAGCGGCTCACCGGCGACATCCTCTGCAGCCTCGCCGAGGCGAAGATCGTCCTCGCGGCGGGGCGCCGCCCTTGCACCACAAAGCGCCCGCATTCCTCCCCGGGCGAGCGGCCCCCCGCTCCCGAGGTCCCGCAGGGACCGCCTTCGCCACCCCGAGCATGGCGCCAGCACCCGTCATGCACCAAGATCGGAAAGGGACCACCCCAGCGGGGCTGGCTAGGCAGGACCGGCCCCTTTGATAGTGACGCGGTGCGCTTGAACGGCTCGTGCAAGAACTTTCGCCTGCGCTTTTGGGGACCTGGATGCTATGGCCGCCCTGTTGTTAGGTGCTGGACTGCGGAGTTCGCGGAACTGGACTGCGAGATAATGCGGCGGGGGCAGGCGAAAGACTGGCCGAAGTATAAGGCCAGGATATTTCAACAAGGAAGGCAACAACAGTGGCGAGCAGGAGTGGAAAGCCTCCGCTTCGCCATCGCCGTGTCAGCCTCGCCGGGCGCTGTCGAACCAGGCCCGCAGGGCGGCACGCTCCTCGGGCTCGATGAAGCTGACGTTGCCGGGGGGCATGGCGTCGGTCAGGCCGGCCTGCAGGAAGATCTCCCGCGCGTGGCGGGCGATCTGGGCGTCGGTTTCCAGAACGACGCGCTTGGGGGCAGTGGCAAGGCCATCCCAGTTCGGCTCGGCCGCGTGGCACATGGAACAGCGGCCCAGAACGATGTCGCGGACCTGATCGAAGTGGGGATCGGCGGTCAGGCGGGCCTCGCGGGCGGTCAGGGCGGCTTCGCCTTCCAGCCGCTGGGTGCCCAGCGAGGACAGCCAGACGATCCCGAGGAACAGCGCCACGGTCGCGGCCCAGGTCCACCAGGGCTTGGGCTTGCCGGCGTGCGAGCTGTTGAAGAAATGCCGGATGGTCACGCCCATCAGGAACACCAGCGCGGCGATCAGCCAGTTCCAGCGGCTCGCGAAGGCCAGCGGATAGTGGTTCGACAGCATCAGGAACACGACCGGCAGGGTCAGGTAGTTGTTGTGCGTGGACCTCAGCTTGGCGACCTTGCCGTATTTCGGGTCGGGCGTGCGGCCCGCCTTGAGGTCGGCCACGACGATCCGCTGGTTCGGGATGATGATCATGGCGACGTTCGCGGTCATGATCGTCGCCGTGAAAGCGCCGAGGTGCAGCAGCGCCGCACGGCCGGTGAAGACCTGATCATAGCCCCAGGCCATGACGACCAGCAGCGCGAAGAGCAGCAGCATCAGCGTGGTCGGGTTCTCGCCCAGCCGGCTTTTGCACAGCCGGTCGTAGATCACCCAGCCGATCCCCAGCGACAGGGCCGAGATCAGGATGGCGGCCCATGTGGAGAGTTCGACCTTGGTCGGGTCGATCAGGTAAAGCTCGGCCTGCGCCCAGTAGAGGACCATCAGCATGGCCGCGCCCGACAGCCAGGTGGAATAGCTTTCCCACTTGAACCAGGTCAGGTGCTCGGGCAGCCGCTCGGGCGCGACGAGATATTTGGTGATGTGGTAGAAGCCGCCGCCGTGGACCTGCCATTCCTCGCCATGCGCCTTGTCTGGCAGGCCGGGGGCCTTCCGCAGGCTGAGATCCAAGGCGATGAAGTAGAAGCTGGACCCGATCCAGGCGATGGCGGTGATGACATGGACCCAGCGGATGGCGAAGGACGCCCAGTCGTGCAGGATGACGCCGTTCATCTCAGCTTCCCCGATAGGTGGAATAGCCGTAGGGTGAGACCAGCAGCGGGACGTGGTAATGGTCCTCCTCGGCCATCCCGAAGCGGATCGGCACCTCGTCAAGGAAGCGGGGCGAAGGGGTTTGATCGTGGCTGTCCAGCCACTCGCCGACATGGAAGACCAGTTCGTAGCGGCCGGTCTGGAACTCGCCCTGAGGCAGGATCGGGCCGTCGGTCCGGCCGTCGTCGTTCGTCACCACCTCGCGCAAGGCTCGCCGGTCGCCGTCCAGTGCGTAAAGCGTAATGCGCATCCCTGCGGCGGGCCGCCCTTGCGCGGTGTCCAGCACATGGGTCGTCAGAAATCCGGCCATCCATCCCCCCGTTCATCTTTGCTGTTGCCCTGATACTGCAGGTGCCCCGGCACTGGACAGTGGCCCAGACCACATTCAGCTTATCCTTTCGCAGAAGAATGAGGGAAGCGATGAACGACCGCATTATCCGGACCGAGCCGCTGACGGCCGAAGCCTTCGCGCCCTGGGGCGAGGTGCTGGACACCACGGGCGAGCCCGACCGCATCATCAACGAGGGCCGCTGCGGCCGCTGGCACGACCGCGCCCGGCTGGATGTCGAGGGGCGGACGGGGATCTCGGTCTTCCTGTCGCAGAAGGTCGCGCTGCCCCATGCCTTTCGTCTAGTCGAACGGCATCCGCTGGGGTCTCAGGCTTTCCTGCCGATGACCGAGCATCCCTTTCTGGTGATCGTCGCACGGGACAACGGGGGAGAGCCGGGCCGCCCCCACGCTTTCGTCACGGCGCCGGGGCAGGGGATCAACCTTGCGCGCGGGGCGTGGCACGGGGTGCTGACTCCGCTGGCCGATCCGGGACTGTTCGCGGTGGTGGACCGCTGCGCCGAGGGGCCGAACCTTGAGGAATACCGCTGGGATCAGGACTGGACGGTGGTCGCCTGAAACGCCGCGAACTCCTGCGCCGAGGCATATGACCCCTGTGCCCCCGGTTTCGTCACCGACAGCGCGGCGTAGCCCGCGGCTTGGGCCAACGCCTGCTCGGGCGCCGCGCCCGCCGCGAGGAAATGCGCGAAGGCGCCGATGAAGGCATCGCCTGCGCCCGTGGTGTCCACAGGCCGGACGCGGATCGCGGGGATCGCGGTCACGCCCCCGGCCGTGACCAGCCGCGCGCCGCGTGCGCCCAGCGTCACCACCACGTTGCCGATGCCATGGACGAGCAGGCTTTGCGCGGCGGCAGCAATCTGGTCTTCGGTGGCGACGGGCAGGCCGGTCAGCATCGCAAGCTCGGTCTGGTTCGGGCAGAACCATGACAGGTCCCGCAAGGCCGCAAGATCCAGTCCCGGCGCGGCGGGCGCGGGGTTCAGGATCGCGGGAACGCCAAGCCGCGCGGCGACCTTGATCGCATGATAGACGGTTTCCAGCGGCACCTCGAGTTGCAGCAGGATCAGGTCGCAGCGGATCAGGTCATCCGCCGCCGCATCCACGTCGGCGGGCGTCAGCGTGCCGTTCGCGCCGGCCACGATGACGATCACGTTCTCGCCCGAGGGGTCCACGAAGATCGAGGCCACCCCGTTCGCCGTCCCCTTTGCCACCCGCGCATGGGTCAGGTCGATCCCGTGGCCTTCAAGGTTGCGCAGCACGTCCTGGCCGAAGCCATCGTCGCCGACCCGCGTGACCATCATCACCGCCGATCCCAGCCGGGCCGCCGCGACCGCCTGGTTCGCGCCCTTGCCGCCGAAGCCGGTTGAAAAGCGCGTCCCCGCCAGTGTCTCGCCCGGCAAGGGCATCCGGGGCAGGTTGGTCACGAGATCGACGTTGTTCGACCCGATCATCGCAATGCGTCCAGCCATCGGCGTCTCCCTGTCCAGCGCCGAAGGTCACGGATCGGCGGGGTCGAGGAAAGACCGGAACGTGCCCCCGCGCAAGCGCCTGCCGCCGCATCCCGCGGAATTGCCGCCTGAATCCCGACGGACCGGCGGGTCTGAAGGCCGGTCCCGGACATCATTCCGGCACAACCGTGGCGCGGTCAGGCGGCTTTCCCCTGCCTTGTTCTCATCCGACCGAATCCGCCTGCGGCTCGACGGTGGCGCGCTCCCGGCGGGCGCGCCTGGCGGCGGCCTTCCGTTTCCACGGCGCGTCCGCCTGCCAGTCGCCCGCCATGATCGAGCCATAAGGCGCGATCTCGTCCACCACGCGGGCCAGATCGAAGCGGGCCATGTCCGCCCGCACCGAATCCGCGTCCTTGTAGGCCGAGGGCAGTTCGGAAATATCCACCCGCTGGGAATGGAAGCGCACGTCAAGCCCGGCGGTTTCTTGCGCGAAGATCTCGGCATCCGTGCGCCCGGCCATGCGGCGGCGGTGCTGGGTGCGGCTCATGTTGCGCCCCGCGCCATGGGGCGCAAAGCCGAGGTTGCGGGCGTTGCGCTCGCCCTGCACCAGCAGCACCGGCTGGGCCATGTTCAGCGGCACGATCTGGGTGCCCGTGGTGTCGTGCTGCAGGGGATCGTGGATCGGCGTCGCGCCCTTGGCGTGCCAGAAGAGATCGCCCTGCGGGTCGCCGTCCGCCTCGCGGAAGACGAAGTTATGGGGGTTCCAGAGCCGGTCGGCCACCTTTGCGCGAAGAAGCCTGCTTGCCGCGTCATGCAGGGCTGCGTGGTTGAGCCGCGTCCATTCGCGCAGCAGTTCCAGCGCCTGCCAGTAAAGTGCGCCCTCGCGGCTTGAGGCCGGAATCCATGCGTTGGCGGGCAGGGTGTCGGGGGCGATCTCGCGGCGGAATCGTTCGGCGATCTCCATCCCGGTCTTGTAAAGCAGCGCCCCGAAGCCGCGCGAGCCGTGGTGAGTCACCAGCGCCACCCGCCCGGTCGCCTTGGACCGGCCGACGAAGGCGAAATGGTTGCCATCGCCCTGCGTGCCGAAATGCGACTGCACCATCTGCTGAAGCTTGGCGTTGCCGCGCAGCAGCTCGTGGTCGCGGATAGCCTCGCGCAGCTCCTTGGGCAGCGGGATCTCATCGGCGCGGGGGCGGCCGCCGGGGCCGAAATGCGTGACCTCGTGGATGGCGTTCAGCAGCGCGCCGGGGGCCAGGTCGTCGTAGAAGCTGGCGGTCAGCGAACAGCAGATATCGGCCGAATGCATCCCCGGATGGATGGCGTCCCGGGCGGCGACCACGCCGCCGACCGGGATCGTCCCCGGCGGCCCGGCGGGGCAGGCATCGGGCATGATCGCGCCCGCCTCGATCGTGGGGGTCCGCATCAGTTCGTCGAAGCTCGCGCGGACGGCGGCGACGTTCTGTTCCTCGTCGGGGTGATCGGCGGTGATGTTGGACTGGTAAGGCAGGGGCGCGTCACGCAGCATCATGCGCCGTGACCGGGCCTGCGCCTCGGCGGCGGCGGCCTTCGCCAGCCGTTCCTGCGCCATCTTCAGCGCCTGGCTGCGGGACAGCTTGCGCTCGCGCGCTTCGCGCAGCACCTCCGAGAACACCGGCCCCGGCGTGTAGCCGAGGTCGATCAGGTCCTTGCCGGTGAGGATTTCGTCATCCATGCCATCCGCCTTTTTCCGTCACAATGTCCTACGCGCGGCGGGCGGTTCCGGTTGCAGGCCGGGCGTCAGCCCCCGCAGCCGAACCTCGCCTCGAGCCAGCCGACCCCGAAGGCCACGATGTCGCCTGCGTCGAACAGGTGGCAGCGCGCCCCGGCCACCATGCCCTCGCGGTGCCGGTCAAGGGCGGCATAGGTGCGGGCGATCGTCTCCACCCCGTCCGGCCCGCCTTCAGCGGCGAAGCAGTCGAGGATGCCGTTGCTGTCGAAATCCTCGCATCGCTGCCAGACGGTCCGGCCATCCGGGCCGCGCAGGGGCATCTCGTAGCTGACGCGCCGCTTGCCGGGAATGTCGGCCACCGCCTCGGCGTAATGCAGCGCCGTCACCGCATCCAGCGGCGCCCCCAGCATCAGGACCCTGCCGCTCATCCGGATGAAACGCTCGACCGGAGAGCCGGGGCCGAAGGCCTGCCCCAGCCGGTGCGGTGCGACCAGTTCCCGCGCCCCTGCGCCGAGGGCGACCATCGAGGCGTCGGGATGGGCACTGCGCCGCGCGCCCGGCGTCTCGGCGATGAAGCGGTTCAGCAGCACGAAACCCGGATAAACGCCCGCGGTCGCCGGGTCGAAGGCCGGCCAGCCGCGCCGCGCGGCGGCGTCCATCCGCGCGCCGTTCAGCGTTTCTTCATAAGGCGAGCGGTCCCACGAGGCATAGCCCATGATCGTGCCCCCCGGCCCGACCGCATCCATCAGCGCCCCGACCACCGCAGCCGGGCCGCCCTCGACCGGCCCGAGCGCCTTCAGAGAGGCATGGACCATCAGCACGTCGCCCCGGGCCACCCCCAGCGCCCCGAGTTCTCGGGCGACCGAGGCGCGATCCGCCATGGTCAGGTCGTCACCCGGACCAGCACCACCGCCAAGGCCGAGATGCCCAGCACGCAGGCGGTGGCGATGGTGATGCTGTAGCCCACCGTTCCGCTGGCCAGCCCGATCATCGCCCAGATCACCGCCAGCGAGAATGTCGGAAAGCTGTCGATCTTCAACTGCAGCCAGACGGCGGACAGCGCGGCGACCAGCAGCCCCAGAAGGATCGAGCGTTCCAGGCCGATGCCCATGTAGTGGATGAGCAGGCTCAGCGAGGAACAGGTCGTCATCAGCAGCCACCCCGCCAGAAAGGCGATGGGAAACAGCCCCATTCCCCGTGCCGGCGCCGGATGGTTGTCGATCCCGCGCACCACCAGAATGCAGGCAAGTCCCGCCAGCAGGATGCCCGCCAACGGCAGGAGGTTGACGATCCAGGGCCAGGTTGCGGCGCAGAGCAGCCCGAGGTTGATCGCCCGCGGCAACGGCGGGCCGAAGCGTTCCTGCAGCCGCCCCAGGACATGCAGGAACGCCGCCGCGACTGCGGCGATCATCAGCCCCCACAGGATCACGTTGGCCGGCTGCGACATGATCCCCAGCAGATTCATGCTGGCGTCCCCGCCCTGCAGCGCGACCCGGCCGGACATCGGGCGGTCGAAGGACAGCGGATCGGTGTAAAGATTGTCCCAGACCGTGACCGTCCGCAGCGAGGTCAGCACCGCCGAGATCGCGAACAATCCCGCGGTGAACGCCTCGATCATGGCTTGAAGATTGCGGCTCATGCCGGGGAAACGCCGCAGGGTTGGGCGGGGTCCATGGCGGGTCGAGGATTTTCGTCGGGCACCTGCTTTCGCGTCAGGCGAGCGCGCCCTCGGCCGTCAGCCTTGTGGCGCCGCCCAGCCAGGGCCGTAGTGCCTCGGGCAGATCGACCGAGCCGTCGGCCTGCTGGCCGTTTTCCAGCACCGCGATCAGCGCGCGCCCCACCGCCAGCCCCGAGCCGTTCAGGGTATGGACGAACTCGGGCCGCCCCCCGCCCGCGGGTCGATAGCGGGCATTCATCCGCCGCGCCTGAAAGTCGCCGCAATAGCTGACCGAGGAAATCTCGCGGTAGCGGTCTTGGCCCGGCAGCCAGACCTCGATGTCATGGGTGATGCGGGCGCCGAAGCCCATGTCGCCGGTGCAAAGGACGACCGTGCGATAGGGCAGGCCCAGCGCCTCCAGCACGGCTTCGGCGCATTTCGTCATGCGGTCGTGCTCGGCAAGGCCCGTCTCGGCGTCGGTGATCGACACCATCTCGACCTTCTCGAACTGGTGCTGGCGCAGCATCCCGGTGGTGTCGCGGCCCGCGCTGCCGGCCTCCGACCGGAAGCACTGTGAATGCGCGACCAAGCGGCGGGGCAGGGTGGCGTGGTCCACCAGATCGCCATGGACGGTGTTGGTCAGCGTGACCTCGGCGGTCGGGATCAGCCACCAGCCCTCGCGCGTCTGATAACTGTCCTCGCCGAACTTGGGCAGTTGGCCGGTGCCCTCCATCATCTCGGAAAGGACGAGGACCGGAGTCCAGGTTTCCTGCAAGCCATGCTTGTCGATGTGCAGGTCCAGCATGAACTGCGCCAGCGCCCGGTGGATGCGGGCGACGGCGCCCGACAGCAGGACGAAGCGCGCGCCCGACAGCTTGGCGGCGGTGGCGAAGTCCATGCCGCCCCTGACGCCTGCGATCTCGAAATGCTCGGCGGGGGTGAAGTCCAGCGCCCGAGGCTCGCCCCAGCGGCGGATTTCCACGTTGTCGCCTTCATCCTTCCCCTCGGGCACGCTGTCCAGCGGCAGGTTCGGGATTGTCATCAGCAGATCGCGCAGCTTCGTATCCAGTCCCGAGGCCTCGGCCTGCATGGCCGCGACCTCGTCCTTCTTGGTGCCGACCAATGCGCGCAGGCGCTGGAACTCGTCCTCGTCGCCGCGGGCCTTGGCGGCGCCGACCTCCTTGCTGGCGCGGTTCTGTTCGGCCTGTGCCGTCTCGGCCGCGGCGATGCGGGCGCGGCGCTCGGCGTCCAGCGACAGGATCTCGGGCGACATTGGCGCTAGCCCCCGGCGCGCGAGGCTTGCGTCGAACGCCGCCGGGTCGTCGCGGATAACGCGGATGTCGTGCATGGCCTGTCCCTCTTGCTGCCTGTCCGGGCTGGATTGAACCAGCTTCGCGGGTCTGCCTTAACGCAGGGCCGCGCGCGGCAAAAGGGGCGCCTGCGCCAGCAGCCCGCGCAGGGCGTGCCAGAAGGTTTCGGGACTGTCGTAGCCCTCGAAGCGCCCCACCTCCATCCGGTTGTCCAGCAGGATGAAGGTCGGCGAGGCATAGGGCGCGCCCGCCAGCGCCAGCCCGTCAGGCCAGGGCCCGTCGATGGGAACGGCGGTCAGCGGCGCGGCCTTTCCCAAGGGATGGGCGGCATAGCCCGGCAGGACCTCGCGCCGGAAGGCCGCGCAGAAGGGGCAGCGCGGGGCCTCGACCATCAGCAGCGCACGCCCGCGCCGGGCGGGCGCGGCCGCAGCCGGGAAGGCGGCGGCAAGGGCAAGCGTGGTCAGAACGGCGCGGCGGTGCATGAGGGAGCCTTGGCGGAACAGGGGCACAGGGGCACAGGGGCACAGGCAATCTTGCCCCTGCCGGGTCACGGCGCAAGTCTCTCGGGGGACGCTCCCGGAAAGCAGCCCAGCGGCCCTCTGCACTGTCGCCTCGCAACCGGTGCAGGACAGAACCGCCCCCGCACAGACGTCTGTTGCCTCACTCAATACCGCGGCGAAGGGGGCTCCCGTCTTTCTTCATCGTAAAGATAACCCGGGATCGTCGTATACGACGATGGGGCAGAGCCCCGGTCCAGCCTTGCCGCCTCAACGACCGCCTGATTCCTGCTGCGCCAGCTTCCGCTCGATTCCGATCAGCGCCTGCTTGCGCCACAAGCCCCCCGCGTAACCCGTCAGGCTTCCGTCCGCGCCGATGACCCGGTGGCAGGGGACCACGATGGCGATCTGGTTCGCGCCGACAGCCCTTGCGATCGCCCTCGCGCCCGTGGGGCGGCCCAGCCGCGCCGCAAGGCCGCCATAGCTGACCGTCGCGCCGGGGGGGATGCGCTGCAATTCGGTCCACACCTCGCGCAGGAAGGGCGTGCCGTGCAGCGTCAGGGGCAGGTCGAAATTGCCGCCTTCCCCGGCGAAATAGGCTGCAAGCTGCGCCTCGGCCCTGTCGGTGACGGCGCTGCGGCCCAAGCCGATCCGCCCGGCCGCCCTGGCCGAAAGCCGGCGCAACTCGGCCGCAAGCCCCTTGCGGTCGGGGAACTCCAGCAGATGCAGGCTGCGGTCGTCCGCGACGGCGATCATCCCGCCCAGCGGCGTGTCCAGCCACTCCGCCGCCAGCCCCGGCGCGCCGCGCGCCATTGCCGCCGGAGGATGGCCGAACAATCGCGCAAAGGCCTCGCGGAAGCCGCTGGCGCTGTCGAAGCCCGCGTCAAGCTGGGCTTCGATCACCGGGGCGCCACCGGAAAGGCCGCGCAGGCCCTGACGCAGCCGGGACTGGCGGGTGAAATCGAGAAAGCTCATGCCATAGTGCCTTTGAAAAGCGCGCCGCACGGTCGAGGGGTCAAGGCCGGCAGCCGCCACATCCGCCTCGGTCCAGCGCCGGGCGGGGTCGGCTGTCACTGCCGACAGCATCTGCCGGATCACCGGATCGCCCTCGGCCTCGGGCGCCGAGGGATGGCAGCGCAGGCAGGGCCGGAAGCCCGCGCCCAGCGCCGCGGCGGGGCTGTCGAACCATCGGCAGTTTTCCGGCCGCGGCTTGCGGGCGGGGCAGGACAGCCGGCAGAAGATGCCGGTCGTCCTGACCCCCACCCAGGCGCGGCCTTCATAGGCCGGGTCGCGGCTGGCCAACGCCCGGTAAAGAGTCGCGTCGTCGGGAAGGGTGAAGAAGCTGTCCATGCCCGCATCTTATCCGATTCGCATTCCTGTGCAGCCGGGGATCGGGCGTCGCATCCGGGCAGATGGATTGTGTCCCGGGCCGGCGCGCGACCTGCCACAAAGGACAGGCTTCCGCCACCGGAACCCGCCTGTAAGCTGTCACGCATCTGACACATTCATTTTACAGGAGCCGATATGGTCACTTATTGGTCCGGCGACCCAGAGTCGACGCAGACCCCCCGATCCGCACGCTTTGGCAGCCAGCCCGCCCTGGTCATTATTCTTGCGGCCTGGGCGGTGCTTCTGGGCACAAGCGTCGTGCAGGACGTGCTCGGGCTGGATGCCGAGGCACGGACATGGCTGCTGGACGTGGGCAACGAGCGCAGCTTCTACACATGGTTTTCACAACTGCTTCTGGCGCTGGCCGGGCTGTTGCTTGTCGATACCGGGACCAAGACGGTCGGGCAGTCACGCTGGGTCGGGGTCCAGTTCATCGGCCTGGGAGCCTTGTTCTTCCTGCTTTCGGCCGATGAGGCGCTGGGCTTCCACGAGAAGGTTTCAGCCCGTCTCACGGGTCTCGGCGGCCTGCATTTTGCCTGGGTCATCCCGGCCGCCGCTGTCTGCGTTGCCGGGCTGGCCGCCGCCATCCCCTTCCTGCGCGCGCTCAGCCCGAGGGTGCGGGCGCTGATGCTGGCATCCGCAGGCGTGTTCCTGTTCGGCGCGCTGGGCATGGAGGCGATCGGAGGACAGGTCTTCCTGGCCATGGGCGAGGATGTGCTGGCGCGTCCTTACCGCGCGCTTGTCAACATCGAGGAAGGGGCCGAGGGTCTGGGCGTGATCCTGTTCCTCTTCGCCCTGACGCTGCACCGGCAGCAGGCGGGCCTGGTCCCCGGCATTTCACTGTTCCGCTGAACCGCAATCCCCGGCCGCCTGTGTCGGCGGGCCATGACGATGCGGACCATGTCAGGAGTGAAAGCTCCTTCTTTCGCGGCATCCGACCTTGCCATCTGCGGCAGGCCCGTCGCCGGAAGGTCAGTCCAGCGTGGCCAGCATCTCTGCCGCAGCGGCCACGGGGTCGGCCCGGCCGGCGGCGACATCGGCGCCAAGGGCCGCCAGCCTGCCGGCCGCGGGGTTGCGCTGCAGCCGGCCCAGCAGGCCGGTGCGGACTTCGGACAGGAACCAGCTTTGCGCCTGCTCGGCCCGGCGGCGGGTGAAATGGCCGGTCTCGCGGCGCCATTCCGCCAGCGCCTGCATCTCGTCCCAGGCGCGGGCCAGCCCGTCACCCTCCAGCGCCGAGACGGGCAGGGCCTTGGGAAAGCCCTCGGGATCCTGCGGGCGCTTGCGCAGCAGCCGCAGGGCGCCGGCGTAATCGGCGACCGTGCGGCTGGCCGTCGCCTTCAGTTCCCCGTCCGCCTTGTTGACGAGGATCAGGTCCGCGATCTCCATGATGCCGCGCTTGACGCCCTGCAACTCGTCCCCGCCAGCGGGGGCCAGCAGCAGCACGAAGAGATCGCTCATCTCGGCCACCAGCGTTTCCGACTGGCCGACGCCCACCGTCTCGATCAGCACCACGTCGAAGCCCGCAGCCTCGGCCAGCCGCACGACCTCGCGCGTGCGCCGGCCCACGCCGCCCAGTTCCGCCTGGCTGGGCGAGGGGCGGATGAAGGCCGAGGGGTCGCGCGACAGCCGCTCCATCCGCGTCTTGTCGCCGAGGATCGAGCCGCCTGACCGCGCCGAGGACGGGTCCACCGCCAGCACTGCCACCCGCAGGCCCTGTCCGGTCAGCATCAGCCCGAAAGCCTCGATGAACGAGGACTTGCCGACGCCCGGGGTCCCCGACAGCCCGATCCGCAGCGCCTGCCGCGGCGGCAGCACGGCCAGCAGCGCGATTGCCTGCGCGCGGTGGTCAGGGCGGGTGCTTTCCACCAGCGTGATGGCGCGGGCCAGCGCCCGGCGTTCGCCGGCGACCAGCCGCGCGGCAAGATCGGACAGATCGGGAGAGGAGGCTTGCGGGTCCGGCATCTTCGCCTCGCGTGCGGTCATGGGTCCGGCCCGTGGTAGTAAGGCGCGGCGGGATTGCCAAGTCGGCATAACCTGCGATTCGGGCTTGACTTGCAGGGTCGTGGCCCCTATCCACACGCAACGGATTTCCGGGCGCTGCCAGTCGGCGCCCTTTCAATTTCCGGCGCCCGGCTGCGGGGCCGGACGCTGCAACGAAGGATCAACATCATGTCGCGCGTCTGCGAACTGACCGGCAAGGGGCCGATGACCGGCAACAACGTCAGCCACGCCAACAACAAGACCCGTCGCCGGTTCCTGCCGAACCTGAACGACGTCACGCTGATCTCGGACAAGCTGGGCCAGTCCTATTCGCTGAAGATCTCGGCGGCGGCGCTGCGCTCGGTGGACCACCGCGGCGGTCTGGACGCCTTCCTGTCCAAGGCCAAGGACGACGAACTGTCGGCCCGCGCGCTGAAGATCAAGCGTGAGCTGACCAAGGCCTGATTTCATTCAGCAGCGATTCGGAAAGGCCCTGCCCCACGCGGCGGGGCCTTTGTCGTTCGGGCCTCTTGGCGAAAGGTTTCCGCCAGCCTAGGCTGACCGCCATGCAGATGCTGCTTCGCCTCGGCCTTGTCTGGGTCATCGTCCTGACCAGCCTGTCGCTGGGGATGGCGCGCGGGCAGTTGCGGACGGGAACCGAGGTCATCCTGTGTTCGGGCAGCGCCGTCGTGATGGGCCTGGACGGCCCGCACACGGGCGCGCGCTATTGCCCGGACATGGCACAGGGGCTTCTGGCGGCCTACCACCCGCCGCCTCCGGCCATCGCCCCGCCGGAAAGCCGGGGACAGCGTGTCGGGATGCGGGGAAGGCCCGCGCCTGCGCCCATGCCGGTTCCCGCCCAGCAGGCCCGAGGCCCTCCGTCGCCGCGCGCCGCGTGAGACAGCCCCTTGCAACGCTTTCGAAGAGTTCCCGATGAACCAAACCCTGATCCTTGCCGCCGCCGTGGCGGCCCTTCCCCTTGCCGCCCCGGCCCATGAGGGCCACGACCACGGCACCACCGTCGGCAACCTGACCGTGACCGGCGCCTATGCGCGCTCGACCAACCCCAAGGTGGGCGCGGCCTTCATGGTGATCGAGAACGCGGGCAGCACGGACTGCACCCTGACCGCCGTCAGCGCCCCCGAAGTCACCGAACGGGCCGAGATGCACACCCACCGCGAGGAAAACGGCGTCATGTCGATGGTGCAGGTCGAGTCCATCACCATCCCGGCGGGTGGCAGCCATGCCCTGGAACGCGGTGCCGACCATGTGATGCTGATGGACACCGCCACTCCGCTGGCCGAAGGGGACGAGGTGGCGATGACCCTCGACTTCGGCGATTGCGGGCAGGTGCCCCTGACGGTGAAGGTGGACAATGCGGCCGGGATGCCGGCCTCGCATGGCGGCGCGGCTGACGCGCCCGAGGCAGGGAACGGCCATAGCAACTAGGGCCTGTTCCTCCTCGTGAAACCATCCTCCGGGCCTTGAGCCACCCGGCAAGGGTCCGGCGGACTGTTTTCAAGCGGGAAGGGATCGGCAGGCGCAGGGCGGGTGCGGAAAATCCTGATCCGGCGGCGCAGGAAGGATCATGCGCCCGGACGAAGCGGCAGGCCGCTGTCCTGATGCAGCCGCTCGACCGCCGCCTCGATGCGTGCGGCGGCGGCGTCCAGCCCGGCGTGGCTAAGGTCCGCCACCGGGATCACGCCGCGCTCGTTCTCGCCATGCCGGGCGCGGCTTTTCTCGTAGCGGGGATCGTAGTGTTCGCGCATCAGCCCCTCGGCCAGTGCCGCCCACTGGCCGCGATCCGCCATGCCGCGCCATGCCTCGATCTGCTCGGCCGGGTGCAGGGGCGCCAGCCGCGCCACGGTCGCCTCGACCCGGCCGGGTTCGGCAACCGCATCGGCATAGGCGCGCGAGGTGTATCGGGCGCGCTCGGCCAGCGGCACCTGCAGCCGTAGCCGCGGTGCGGCGCAAAGCGCCTGCCACACAGCCTTTGGCACCGACAGATCGCCGATGCGGGAACTTTCCGCCTCGACCACTGCGGGGCGCGAGGGGTCCAGCCCTGCCAGCGTCACCGCCAGCCGGCTTTCGAACAGCTTCTGCGAGGGTTGCCTCCCCGGCATTGCGCCGAACAGGCTGCCGCGATGGTTCGCCAGCCCTTCGAGGTCAATCACCTGCAGGCCGTGCAGGGCCAGCCGCTGCAGGATCTCAGTCTTGGCCGAGCCGGTGTTGCCGTCCAGCACCACCAGCGGGCAGGGCGGTCCCAGATCCTGCACCTGCCGCAGCACCAGCGCCCGCCAGCTTTTCCAGCCGCCCTCAAGCCGCGAAGTCCGCCAGCCGATCTGCGCGAGGATCGTCGAGAAGGCGCCCGACCGCTGTCCGCCCCGCCAGCAATAGACCAAGGGCCGCCAGCCGCCGTCGCGGTCGGCCAGAGGTCCCGCCACATGCCGAGCGACATTGGCCGCGGCCAGCGCCCCGCCGATCTTGCGGGCCTGGAAGGGCGAGACCTGCTTGTAGATCGTGCCGACCTCGGCTCGCTGGGAATCGTCCAGCACCGGCAGGTTGATGGCGCCGGGCAGGTGATCCTCGGCGAATTCGGAAGGCGAGCGGGCGTCGATGATCGTGTCGAACCCGGCCGGGCCAAGGTCCGGCAGGGCGGTCATGCGGAACTGGGCCGGCTGCAATCAATACACGTAGACGGGGGCGCCGAGCGGCACCTTGTCGTAAAGGTCCATCACCGCCTCGTTCCGCATGCGGATGCAGCCGTTCGACACCGCCCGCCCGATCGAGCCGGGGTCGGTCGTGCCGTGGATGCGGATCGCGGTGTCATGGCCGTTCACGGTATGCAGATACAGCGCCCGCGCGCCCAGCGGGTTGGTGGGGCCGCCCGGCATCCCGTTCTCGTATTTCTTGTATTGTTCGGGCTTGCGCTCGATCATCGCCTTGGTGGGGGTCCAGCTTGGCCATTCGACCTTGCGGCCGACCAGCGCGCGGCCCTTCCAGACCAGCTCGTCGGTGCCGACCGCGACACCGTAGCGGATCGCCCGGCCCGGCGCGACGACGTGGTAAAGATAGTAGTCGCCCGAGACGACGACGATCGACCCGACCTCGAACCCCTCGCGGATGGACACCTCGGTCGGGGCCGGGTCATAGGCCGCGCGGGCCGGCGGGGGCGCGGCGGGGGCGGTCGCCTGCGCCATCACCAGCGCAGGCGCGGCGATCAGCGGCAGGGTTAGCATCATCATCTGGCGGCGGTTCATGGGCTTTGTCCCTCGTGAGCCTCTTGCCCCTGCGCTAGCGTCATCGCTGCGGCATTTCAACTCAAAGCAGCGTCAGGTGGCGGCGTTGCGCTTGCAGCAGCGGGTTCCCATATGGGGCAGGAGGAGAAAGCCCATGTGCTGCCGTTCCCAGGCCCACCCTGTCGCCCGTCCGCGCCGCGCAATGGTGCGTCCCGCGCATCTGTGCCGAGGACGTGGCGGGCGCGGCTGCCGCTGCCACCAGCAGGGGCGGCGGCTGGCGGCCCGTGCGCCGCTGGCTTTCCTTGCGCCTGAACCCGAAGAAATCACGCCGCTGCAACCGGCCGAGATGGCCGCCTGGCCGCCCGGACGCCCCCAGGGACCGCCGATGCCCCTTTTCGACACCTCCTCCACGGATCGAAAAGGCATGTCATGGCACAATCACATCATATCGAACTTGAACTTAAGGGCCTGAGCTGCGCCAGTTGCGTGAGCCGCGCCGAGCGGGCGCTGTCCGCCGTCCCCGGCGTTTCCGGGGCCTCGGTCAACCTTGCTACCCGCCGCGCCCGGGTCGAACTGGACGACCCCACCGCCGCTGTCCCCGCCATCGAGGCAGTGGGCCGCGCGGGCTATCCCGCCACCCTGGACAGCACCCGGCTGTCGGTCGAAGGCATGACCTGCGCCAGTTGCACGGGCCGGGTGGAACGGGCGCTGACCGCGCTGCCCGGCGTAACGGGCGCGGTGGCGAACCTCGCCACCCGTTCGGTGACGGTCACCCATGCGCCCTCGGTCACCCCCGCAGCTTTGGCCGGGGCGGTCACGCGCGCGGGTTATGCCGCGACCACACCCGAAGGCGGGGCCGCTTCCGCCCGTCCCGCACAGGAGGACGAGACCGAGGGGCTGCGCCGCCGGGTCATCCTGTCCGCGATCCTGACCCTGCCGCTGTTCATCGTGGAAATGGGCGGCCACCTGTTCCCCCCTTTCCACGGCTGGCTGATGGGCGTCGTGGACATGGGCCTGCTGTGGCGGGTCGAGTTCCTGCTGACGCTGGCGATCCTGGCCGGGCCGGGCCGGGTGTTCTTCGCCAAGGGCATCCCGGCCCTACTGCGCGGCGCGCCCGAGATGAACAGCCTCGTGGCTTTGGGCGCGGGTGCGGCATTCCTGTATTCGGCGGCTGCCACCTTCATTCCCCAGGTGCTGCCCCCCGACGGCTGGCACGTCTATTACGAATCCGCCGCCGTCATCGTGACCCTGATCCTTCTGGGCCGCTGGCTGGAGGCGCGGGCGCGCGGTCGGGCGGGGCAGGCGATCCGGCGGCTGGTGGAACTTGCGCCGTCCACGGCGCGGGTTCTCCGGGAGGGCGCGGTGGCCGAGATCCCGGTGGCCGAGCTCGTCCCCGGCGACTTCGTCCAGCTTCTGCCGGGCGAGAGGGTCGCGGTGGACGGAGAGATCACCGAAGGACAGGGCGCCATCGACGAATCCATGCTGACCGGAGAGCCGCTGCCGGTCACGAAAACCCCCGGCGACCCGGTGACGGGCGGCACGGTCAACGGCGCCTCGGCGCTGACCTACCGGGTGACGGCGGTGGGCGCGGATACGGCGCTGGCGCGGATCGTGCGGATGGTCGAGGACGCGCAGGCCGCCAAGCTGCCGGTGCAGGGGATGGTGGACCGGGTGACGCGGGTCTTCGTGCCCGTGGTGATCGGCCTTGCCATCCTGACCTTCGCCGTCTGGATGCTGGTGGGGGCGGGGCTGACGAATGCGCTGGTGTCCGCGATCTCGGTCCTCATCATCGCCTGCCCCTGCGCGATGGGGCTTGCGGTGCCGGTCTCGATCATGGTCGGGACGGGCAGGGGGGCCGAGCTTGGCATCCTGTTCCGCCGCGGCGACGCACTGCAAAGGCTGGCGGATGCGCGGATAGTCGGCTTCGACAAGACCGGCACGCTGACCGAGGGCCGCCCGGCGCTGGTCGCGCTGGAAACGCGCGGCATGGACGAAGCTGAAGCCCTGCGGCTCGCCGCCGGGGCCGAGGCCCGGTCCGAACATCCCCTCGCCGCCGCCGTGCTGACCGCCGCCCGCGAGCGGGGGATCGAACCGCCCGCTGCGTCCTCGGTGTCCGCCAACGCGGGACGCGGGCTGCAGGCGACGGTCGAGGGCCGCGCCGTGCTGATCGGCAACCGCCGCGCGCTGGAGGAGGCGGGGATTGCCCCCGACCCCGCGCTGATCGCCCGCGCCGAAGGACTGTCGGCCGAGGCCGCGACCCCGGTGCATCTGGCCGTGGACGGAACCCATGTCGCGGTGATGGGCATGGCCGACCCGATCCGCGAGACCTCGGCCCCGGCGGTTGCCGCGCTGCATGATCTGGGGATCGAGACGTGGATGATCTCGGGCGACGTGCAGGCGGCGGCGGAGGCCGTGGGCCGCAAGATCGGCATCGACCGGGTGACGGGAGGCGTGCTGCCCGAAGGCAAGCTCGACGCGATCCACGGCATGGGCAAGGGCAGCGTCTTCGTCGGCGACGGCATCAACGACGCGCCGGCGCTGGCTGCGGCGGAAACCGGAATCGCCATCGGTTCCGGCACCGATGTCGCCATCGAGGCGGCCGAGGTCGTGCTGGCCTCGGGCGATCCTGCAGGCGTGGCCAAGGCGATCCGGCTGTCCCGCGCGGTGATGCGCAACATCCGCCAGAACCTGTTCTGGGCATTCGCCTATAACGTCGCGCTGATCCCGGTTGCGATGGGGGTCCTGGTCCCATTCGGCGGGCCGCGCCTGTCGCCCATGCTGGGGGCGGCGGCCATGGCGCTGTCCTCGGTCTTCGTGGTGACGAACGCGCTTCGGCTGCGCCGCTTCCGCTGAACGATAGCCCGGCGCCACCTGCGCCGGGCTTACACCAGCCCGCGCCGGACCATGATCCAGACGGCAATGGCGACGACCAGCAGCAGCCCCATCATCACCGCCGCCGCCACGTTCAACGCACCGGCCTGCCAGCGCGCGGCCTTCCCCAGCCTGCGCAGATAGCGCACCAGTTCCCCATGCGCCCGCGCCGCCGCCGTGCTGTCCATCTGCCGCGCGAGCTTCGGCGTCGCCGCCTGCTTCTGCGCCTTTGCCAGCACCTGCGCCGCCTTGCGCTGGCGCCGCGGCAAGGCCCCGCCCCGGCGGCGCAGCATCGTGGCGAGGTCGGGCCTTGCGCCGCGCCGCGCACCGCCCAGCCGCTCGGCCATCAGCGCCGCCACCTCATCCGCCATCGCAAGCACGTCATGCTGCGCCATCGCCTGCCTCCTGCTGGTGCCGCGAAAAGGATAGGTGGCTTGCAGCGGCATCGCCAGCGGGTAAGCATGGCCGCATGGAACTCTCGCTCACCCTCACCGGCCAGCCCGGCCCGCAGCCGCCCGTCCTTGTCGTCCATGGCCTGTTCGGTCAGGCGCGGAACCTCGGGGTCATCTCTCGCGCCCTGTCCGAGACGCGGCAGGTGATCGCAGTCGACATGCGCAACCACGGCGAATCGCCCTGGGACGACCGCCACGACTATGACGCCATGGCCGAGGATCTGGCTGGGGTGATCCGCGCGCATGGCGGGCTTGCCGATGTCGTGGGCCATTCCATGGGCGGCAAGGCCGCAATGCGGCTTGCGACGACGCACGCAGGACTGGTCCAGCGGCTGGTCGCCCTGGATATCGCGCCCGTGGCCTATGCCCATACGCAGAACGGGGTGATCGACGCCATCGAAGCCACCGACTTCAGCGAGGCGACCTCGCGCAGCCAGGCCGACGCGGCGCTGGCGCAGAACCTGCGCGATCCCGGCACCCGGGCCTTCCTGCTTCAGTCGTTGGACGTCCGCGCAACCCCCCCTCGCTGGAAGATGAACCTGAGCGCGCTGCGGGCGAACATGGACAAGCTGACCGGGTGGCCCGAAGGGGGGCAACCCTTTGACGGCCCGGCCCTGTTCCTGCACGGGGGCGACAGCGATTATGTGGACGACGGGGGCAAAGCCGCGATCCGTTCCCTGTTCCCTCAAGCGGTGATAGAGGCCGTCCCCGGCACCGGCCACTGGCTGCACGCCGACAAGCCCGCCGAGGTCGCCGGGCGCGTCGCCACCTTCCTGAACTGAGCTACAGGCTGTCCTTGGGGTCCGTCGCCTGGATGTTCCGGGCGATCAGCCAGGCAACCGGGAAGCCCGCGACCGCACCGATGGCCGCCGCGCTCAGCATCGCGCGCCAGTCGTAATGACCAAGCGCGAGCATGATAATGATCCCCACGCCCGCCAAGGTCGGGGCCGCGATCATCAGAAGGAACATGAACAGCCGCGACATCGGCAGGATTCTCCTTTTCTTACCTGCGCGGGTTGACCGGGGGCACCCGCTCGACCCCGTGCTCGGAGTCGATCATCCGCCGGATCAGCCCGTCCTTGCGGATGAACTGGTGATAGACCACCCCCGCCAGATGCAGCGCGACCAGCGCCAGCAGCAGCACCGCCGTGTTCTCGTGCAGGTTGCCCAGGGCGCGGCTGGGGATCAGGTAGGCGGCCGCCCCGACCAGCGGCATCGCCAGCAGCACCACGTAGAAGGCCCAGTGGTTCAGCTTGGACAGCACCCTGTCCCAGCCGGGCGAACCCGCCTTGGGCGGCGGCGCCCCATGGGTGAAGCGCAGGGCCAGCCGCGTGCCCATGAAGACCAGGATCAAGGTGCCCGAGACCATGTGCCAGACGGCATTGCCCATCCGCGGCCGGTCGCCGCCCGCGCGCATGACGGCGCTGAAATACTCGCTCATCAGATCGCCCGTCAGCAACTGGACGACGATCAGGACAACGACCGCCCAGTGAAGCACGATCTGGACGGCAGAGTATCGGGCTGGCTCACGCATGGCTGGACCTTCGCGGAAGGGTTCTCTGGCTCAAATGCGGCAGAGGGCGGGAATGTTCCCGAAGCCTTGCAGAATCAGCGCCTCAGGGCGAGCAGTTCGCGCAGAAGGGCGTGTCAGGCAGCAGTTGCAGCCGCTTTTCCGCGATCGGATTGCCGCATTTCACGCAATCGCCGTATTCGCCCGCCTCGATCCGCGCCAGCGCCGCGTCGATACGCCGGATCTCGGCCCGGTCGGAATGGCCGAGCGCAGTCAGCACCTCGTCCCCCTGCCGTTCCGAGGCCGCGTCCTCCCAGTCCTTGGGCATGGGATCGTCGAGTTGGTCCTCGATACGCTCGATATGGCCGAGCAACTCGGCACGGCGGGCAAGAAGGGTTTCCTTGGCGGCTTCTGGGGTCATGGCCTGGCTCCGGTCGTTCAGACGAGAGTGCGAGGGGTTGCCTCGCGGGTCAAGTGGGCGGTGGCAACGGTTTCTCAAGCGGGTGTGCGTCAGGATGCCGCCATGTCGTCCTTGGCTGCGGCCGCGCATTGCAGCAGTTCCGATCTTCTTCACTGTCGCGCTTGCGCAGCGCAGAGGCTGGCTTCTGGTCGATGAGATGAAGCGGCTGCGAGCGGCCGCGCGAGAGACCCGGGCCGAGCGGCCTTTCTTGATCGAAGCAGGGGTGTGCTGCCGGACCATCTGCGTTGCATCTGGCGGCTGTCGGAGGGAGACGCGGATTATTCGGTGCGCTGGGGTGCGATCAAGGCGCGGTTATCCCGCAACGTGAAGGCGGTGGGGTGGAACCCCACCTTACGGTCGGCCTGTAAGGCGGCTAAGGGAGAGGCGGGCGTGTGGCAGCGGCGGTTCTGAGAGCATCACATCCGCAACGAGGCGGATTTCGCGGCGCATCTGCGGTATTGTTGGTTCAATCCGGTGAAGCACGGGTTGGTCGCGCGGCCGCAGGATTGGGCATTCTCCTCGGTCCACCGCGAGATCGGTGGACCGCGATGGGAATGGGCCATCGGCGATCCGTAGGGTGCGTGGTTTCCACGCACCGTTACATAGCGGGATGGTGCGTGCTGAGCACGCACCCTACGCCCAGTGAAGTAGCGAGTAATGGACGTTAGTGAACTCCACAATAATTTTCTTCTTATTTTTATAGAATTGCATAAGAAGGCCACAGTTGCCAGATAACCACCACACCGCTATCATGTCGCATAGGTGTAATAGGAGACAACGATGGCCAGGCCTCGCTGCAGTATTTTGGTCGCAATCTTAACTTTATTGGCCGGAGGGGTTTCGGCTGCCCCATTTGGTATAAACTATGAAGCCGACACGCCAGAAAAGCTTGGATGCGAGTCGATTAAAAGCAATTTTTATCGCTGCAAGACATTGCCAGCGATGCATCCCGATATGGAATACTATGTTATTCAGTACGAGCCTACAGTAGGCTTCTGTATGATTAAGGGGGTTGGAATTAACATCTCAGATAATCGGTTCGGGTACAAAACCCAAGCCTTGACAGACAGAGTGGCTGACCAAGTCAAGAGAAAATACGGCACTCCTCAAAAATTAGATTATTTAAAGACTGGCTCTATATGGGATGAGCCTGAAGATTGGATGATGGGAATAAAAATTCAGGAAAGATCATATGCATACCTTTGGAGCCCAAGTCCTCCTATAGAAGGAATTGAGGGAATTATTGTGGGAGCTCACGCCCTAGATGCGGAAACAGGTTATGTAAATGTAGAGTTTCATACACCCAGGACAGACGAGTGTGATGCGGCTGCCGACTCAAGTGCTTCAGAGGCTTTCTGATTGCTGAATGGTGTTGGGGAGAATCAGTAGACTCTCCCCTCACCCATCCATCTTCAACGCCGAGATGAACGCGCTCTGCGGGATCTCCACCTTCCCGAACTGGCGCATCTTCTTCTTCCCGGCCTTCTGCTTCTCCAGCAGCTTCTTCTTCCGCGTGGCGTCGCCGCCATAGCACTTGGCGGTCACGTCCTTCCGCAGCGCCGCCAGCGTTTCCCGCGCGATGACCCTTCCGCCGATGGCCGCCTGGATCGGGATCTTGAACATGTGGCGGGGGATCAGCTCCTTCAGCTTTTCCACCATCGCGCGGCCGCGGGACTCGGCGCGGTCGCGGTGGACCATGATCGAGAGCGCATCCACCGGCTCGTCGTTCACCAGGATCGACATCTTGACCAAATAATCCTCGCGGTATTCCGAGATCTGGTAGTCGAAGCTGGCATAGCCCTTGGTCACCGACTTCAGCCGGTCGTAGAAGTCGAACACGACCTCGGCCAGCGGCAGGTCATAGACGACCATCGCGCGGGAACCGGCATAGGTCAGGTCAAGCTGGATGCCGCGGCGGTCCTGGCACAGCTTCAGCACGTCGCCCAGGTATTCGTCGGGGACCATGATCGTGGCCTTGATCCGCGGCTCCTCGATATGGTCGATCAGCATCGGGTCGGGCATGTCGGCGGGGTTGTGCAACTCGCGCACCTCGCCGTCCTTCATGTGCAGGCGGAAGACCACGCTGGGTGCCGTGGTGATGAGGTCGAGGTCGTACTCCCGCTCCAGCCGGTCGCGAATGACCTCGAGGTGCAGCAGCCCCAGGAAGCCGCAGCGGAAGCCGAAGCCGAGGGCGGCCGAGGTCTCCATCTCGTAGCTGAAACTGGCGTCGTTCAGCGCCAGCTTCTCGATCGCGTCGCGCAGGGCGTCGAAGTCGGCGGCATCGACCGGGAACAACCCGCAGAAGACCACGGGCTGCGCGGGCTTGAAGCCGGGCAGCGGGCTGTCGGTGCCCTTGCGTTCATGCGTGATGGTGTCGCCGACGCGGGTGTCGCGGACCTGCTTGATGGATGCGGTGAAGACGCCGATCTCGCCGGGGCCGAGTTCGGGTATGTCGACCATGCGCGGGGTCAGGACGGCCAGCTTGTCGATGCCGTAGACGGCCCCGGTCTGCATCATGCGGACGCGGTCGCCCTTGCGGATCACGCCGTCCATGACGCGGATCATCACCACGACGCCCAGATAGGCATCATACCACGAATCCACCAGCATCGCCTTCAACGGCGCATCCTGCTTTCCCTTGGGCGCGGGCAGGCGCGCGACGATGGCCTCCAGCACGTCGGGAATCCCGAGGCCGGTTTTCGCGGAAATCAGCACCGCGTCCGAGGCGTCGATGCCGATCACGTCCTCGATCTGTTCCTTGACCCGGTCGGGTTCCGCCGCCGGCAGGTCGATCTTGTTCAGCACCGGCACGATCTCGTGCCCCGCGTCGATCGCCTGATAGACGTTGGCCAGCGTCTGCGCCTCGACCCCCTGCGTCGCGTCCACCACCAGCAGCGACCCCTCGACCGCCCGCATGGACCGCGAGACCTCATAGGCGAAGTCCACATGGCCGGGGGTGTCGATCAGGTTCAGAACATAGGTTTGCCCGTCCTTGGCCGGATAGCTGATGCGGACGGTGTTGGCCTTGATGGTGATGCCGCGTTCGCGCTCGATGTCCATGCTGTCGAGCATCTGCTCCTTCATGTCGCGGTCGGCGACGGTGCCGGTCGACTGGATCAGCCGGTCGGCGAGCGTGGATTTGCCGTGGTCGATATGGGCCACGATCGAGAAGTTGCGGATGAGATCAAGCTGGGTCATGCGCGGCTAATACAGGGGCGCCGGGCCTGCGGGAAGGGGGAACGCGAGGCGTCAGCGCGGACGATTGCGCACCAGTTCGCGCCACATGGCGAAGCCGCCGGACCCCACGATCAGCGCCGCGCCCGCAAGGGTCAGCGCGTCGGGCCGCTCGCCGAAGACCGCGACGGCGATCATCAGCGCAAAGAGCAGCCGGACATAGCGCAGCGGCGCGATCAGCGAGGCCTCGCCCGCGCGAGTCGCGGCGACCATCATCGCATAGCCGAGGACGCCGAAGGTGATGCAGCCGAGAAACCACAGCGCCTCGCCCGCGCCGGGCAGCATCAGCGGCGTCCCCATCCCCCAGGCCAGCAGCAGCCCCGCCGGGATCAGCGATCCGAAGGCCGAGGCGGACAACTGGTGCGAGGGCACATCCGCCGGCATCCGCCGCGTGGCGAGGTCGCGCAGCGCAAGGCCCGCGACCCCGATCAGAGCCAGCCCCGATTCCGGCTGGAAGCCCGAGGCGCCGGGGCGGATGATCAGCAGCACGCCCGCGAAGCCTACGAGAATCGCGGTCCAGCGCCGCCAGCCGACCTTCTCGCCCAGAAACAGCGCGCCGCCCATGACCAGCGCCAGCGGCAGCGCCTGCAGGATCGCCGAGGCCGAGGACAGGTCCGTCAGCGCCAAGGCCGAGGTGAAGCCCATCGAGCCGACCGCTTCCCCGAGGTTGCGCAGCAGCACCGGCCGCAGCAGCAGGTGCCGCGTCCACATCCGGCCGCCGTTGCGCGCCAGCACCGCCCAGAAGATGCCCAGCCCCAGCACCCCCAGTGTTGCCAGAACCTGCCCGACGGGAAGCCGCATGGTCAGGGTCTTGATCGCGGCATCCTCGACCGCGAACATCGCCATCGAGCCGACCATGAAGCCTGCCGCGCGCAGGTTGGCGGCGTGAGAAGAGCGAAGCGTGTCACGGGTGGCGGTCATGCCACCGGCGATGCTAGACTCCCCGCGTCTCGTCAAGCACGAAGGGTCACGCCATGAAGTTCCACGTCGAGGACATGGGCTGCGGCCACTGCACCGCCGCCATCGAAAGCGCCATCGCCAGCGCCGGGGGCAAGGCCCGCGCCGACTTGGACGACAGGACGGTGACGGTCGAGGGCATCGGCAGCGCAAGGGCGGCCGAGCTGATCAAGGAAGCGGGCTACACCGCCATCCCGGTCGAATAGCCCTCGATCCGCCGCACCAGCGCGGGAAGGTCGGCCAGGCTGTCCACGCGATGGAAGCGGGGGCTTTCCGGCGGCTCGGCATGTTCATGCACCCAGCCGAGCCTTGCAGGGACCAGCACCCCGCGCCCGCCGATCTCGATCACCGGCAGCACGTCCGAGCGCATCGAGTTGCCGACCATCAGGAACTCCTCCGGTTCAAGCCGGTGCCGCTGCAACACGCGGGCATAAGCCTGCGGAGTCTTGTCCTGCACGATCTCGATCCCCTCGAACAGCGGCGCAAGCCCCGAGGCCGCCACTTTCCGTTCCTGGTCCAGCACGTCGCCCTTGGTGATCAGGATCAGCCGGTGGTCGCGCAGGTCCGCCAGAACATCGCGCACATGGTCCAGCAGGTGCACGGGATGGCGCAGCATGTCCTGCCCCAGCCGCAGCAGCCGCGCGACCACAGGTCCCGGCAGGTCGTTTCCGGTCAGGTCCAGCGCGGTCTGGATCATCGACAGGGTGAAGCTCTTTATGCCGTAGCCGTAGATTTCGAGATTGGCGACCTGCACGTCGTGCAGGTGGGCGCGGATCACGTCCGGGTCCCCGTGGCCTTTCAGCAGGCTCACGAAATCATCCTGGGTCAGGTGAAAGAACGCCTCGTTCTCCCACAACGTGTCGTCCGCGTCGAAACCGATGGTCAGCATGGGCGGGGCCTAGCACCCTGCCGGGGCAAGGGAAAGCCAAGGCCTTGGCCGGCCAGTTTGCCACAGTCCGCCCGCGTCGGATTTGTTGCCGCAAGACTGAACGGGTGGTATCTTCGTCCTTGTCCGCAACCATCGGCGGAAACAAAGCACGACTGCCGCGAAAGGCAGCGCCAACGGACGAGGAGACACCGGATGAAGAAACCCATCATCGCCCTTGCGGCTGTCCTGCTGACCACCCCCTTTGCCGAGGCCGGGCCGATCGACAACGCCTGCCTGCGATCCGACCGCGGCGCCCGCAGCGGAGCGCTGTGCGGCTGCATCCAGCAGGTTGCCGACCAGACCCTGTCGCGCGCCGACCAGCGCCGCGCCGCCGGCTTCTTCCGCAACGCCCAGGCGGCGCAGGACGTGCGGATGTCCAGGCGGGCCGCCGACAACCAGTTCTGGGACCGCTACAAGAGCTTCGCCGCGACCGCCGAACGCTACTGCGCAAGGTGAGGATCGTCGTCCTGACAGGCGCAGGCCTGTCGGCGGAAAGCGGACTTGCGACCTTCCGCGATGCGGACGGGCTGTGGGAACAGCACCGGGTCGAGGACGTGGCAACCCCGCAGGCCTTCCGCCGCGACCCCGCGCTGGTCCTGCGCTTCTACGACGGGCGCCGGGCAGGGGCGGCCACGGCCCGGCCCAATGCGGCGCATGAGGCGCTGGCGCGGCTGAGCCGAGCCCCTGGCGTGACACTGATCACCCAGAATGTCGATTCGCTGCTGGACCGCGCGGGCGCGCGGGACGTGATCCACATGCATGGGCGGCTCGATTCGGCCCTCTGCGCCGCCTGCGGCCACCGCTGGGCCGCGCCCACCGTGATGCCGGTCGGCACGGCCTGCCCGGATTGCGGCAGGCCCACGGCGCGGCCCGACATCGTCTGGTTCGGCGAGATGCCCTATCACATGGAGCGGATCGACGCGGCGCTGTCGCAGGCAGACCTGTTCGCGGCCATCGGCACCTCGGGCAATGTCTATCCGGCGGCGGGTTTCGTGGACGTGGCGGGCATGACGGGCGCGGAAACGGTTGAGCTTAACCTTGCCGCCACTGCACCCGGCCGCTTCGACCGGGTGATCGAGGGACCGGCAAGCCGCACGGTCCCTGAATGGGTCGCCTCGCTGATCGGCTGACAAGGCCGGCCCGCCGGTTTTCCCGGCGCGCCCCTGTTCCTCACATCCCGTCGTAGAGGGGGAACCTTGCGCACAGCGCCTTGACCTCGCCTGCGACGCGGGCCTCGACCTCGGCATTGCCGCCCTCGCCGTTGGCGGCCAG
>NZ_JACJFU010000035.1:0-26590 GCF_014164635.1 Paracoccus sp. MC1854
TCAGCCTGCCGCAGGATCGCGATGATCTGAGCCTCAGTGTATCTGCTTGTCTTCATTCGAAATCTCCTCGTTCATCTTGCCGAGAAAATTCTACTTATGAAGCCCCTTACTTTCGGGGAGGATTACCCCGGCATGGAACGCCACCGGAACCAATCCCCGCAGGTGAGACTGCCTCGCGTGGATACGCGGCGCGGGGCTGGGTCCAGTCGATGCCTTAGATGGATCTACCTGGGGGCCGCACGGAGTCTCGCCCTGGATAATTCCCAAGTAGGTTGATCTACGGGAACTAACCGCCTGTTTGAAGCAGCCGTTCAGATCTGCGAGGAGGTCAGACTTGAACTGGCGCGGTGTAGCGCCCGCGACATGCAGGGTGACCTGTGCTAGTCTCCCGCCCAATACGGGAGAGGGGTTCGGCCATGACCGAGAACATCACCGACGAGATGCTGCTTAACCTGATGAAGGCCATGCACCAGCGGTTTGACCGACTGGAGCAGATCCTGCGCGAGCAGGGGGCTGCCGCCGCCGAGGAACGAGCGCATCTGGGCTTGCTGATGCAGACCTCCAGGCCCACGAGGATACCTTCCCCAGCGTCAGCGTGCGCCCCGAGCGCCTCGACCTGCGCGTGTGAGGGGAAGCCATGTTTGACATCATCGCCCCTACAGAATCGCAACTGCAGCGGCCCGAATATCACTGGCTGTTAGCTCAGGTCCGTGCATCCCAGCTGAGCAGCACAAGCTAGCGGACGAGGACGCGAAGCTCCTGTCCTAAGCACGCCACCTTAATCTCCAGCGGTCACTCGCGTCTGTGGCCGTCGGTGTCGCCTAGAGCAATGCCCGCGCAGCTATTCTCGCGGTAAGCGTCCGGCATAGGCGCCTACTTCTTCCGAGGTTGCCACCGTTTGGCGAGCTTGAGCACCTCGAGCTGATGCGTGTCGGTGTCTGGCACTGAGGGGTCGAAGGGCTCATCGTGCCACTCAGTCAGTTCATCGTGGTCCGGGTGTTTGGGATCGGCGATCGCCTCGAGGAAGTGCTGGTAACCTGGAGGTCCTCCCACGTCCTCGGGCGGGCAGCGGCCTTCAGCTTCGACCAGCCGTGGATAGAGCTGGCCCGGCAGGGGGCCGTCCGTCAGCTCCGCGGTCAGATGATGTCGCCAGTCGTCGCCGAAGTCGTAGGTGTAGACGAGCGAAGTGTGTCCTGCGGCCGCGAGAGCCTGTTGTATGGTGGCCTTGTTGGCCGGCAGGGCATCAAGCCCGAGGTGGGGATCGGGCAGGCTCCATCGGCGAGGTCCTGCCTCAAAGCTGTAGAGATGCTGGTTCTCCCAGCCCACGGCCGCCTGAAGAACGAGGTGCAGACGATCCAGTCGCAGATCCGAAGGCACCATGAGGGTCCGCGAGACGCAGGGCGTGACGTCTTCCAGAACGGCGGTGAGGCGGAGAATGCTCATGAGTTGGCCCACCTCCAAGGCAGCAGTTCGTCGATCCTGGTGATCTTGTGATCGGGCAGGCGCGCAAGGGTGTCGGCCAGCCAGGCCTGTGGGTCGACGCCGTTCAGTTTGGCCGTCTCGATCAGGGTGTAAGCGATGGCGGCGGCCTTTCCGCCCGCCTCGGAGCCGACGAACAGGTAGTTCTTCCGGCCGAGGGCGATGGCGCGCATGCCGCGCTCAGCCGTGTTGTTATCCAGCTCGAGGATGCCGTTGGCGAGATAGGGACGCAGGCGCTCCATGCGCGTCAGGGCGTAGCGGATCGCGGCAGCCAACGGGGATTTGCCTGAGATGCGGGTCAGCTGCATGGCGAACCACACTTCGAGGTCATCGAAGACCGGTGCTGCTTGAGCCTGGCGGAGTTCGGCCCGCCGATCAGGTGGCAAACCTCGAGCCTCCTTCTCGACGGCGTAGAGCCGGGCGATCCGGCGGATGGCTTCCTCGGCGATCGGGGAGGTCTGGGCGCGATGGATGTCGACGAACTTGCGTCGGACATGGGCCATGCAGGCCACCTCGCGGATGGCGCCGGAGCGATAGAGGTCTTCGAACCCGGCATAGCCATCGGCATGCATCCAGCCGTGGAAGCGGGCGAGGTGATCCTTCGGATGCTGGCCCTTGCGGTCGCCGGAGAACCGATACCAGGCGGCCGGGGGCGCCGCCCCTGCCCATGGCCGTTCGTCCCGGGCATAGGTCCAGAGCCGCGCCGTTTGTGTCTTTCCAGTGCCAGGCGCCAGCATGCGCACCGGCGTGTCATCGGCGAAGATCGCCGCGGCCGAGAGGACATGCCGGCCGATGGCATCGGCCAGTGGCGCCAGCAACGCCGTGGATTTGCCGACCCAGTCCGCCAGGGTGGAGCGGTCGAGGTCGAGGCCGTCGCGCTCGAAGATCTGGCTCTGGCGGTAGAGCGGCAGGTGGTCGGCATATTTGCTCACCAGCACATGGGCCAGAAGGCCCGGGCCGGGGCGGCCACGCTCGATGGGGCGCGAGGGCAGCGGGGCCTGGACGAACCGCTCACAGCAGGAACAGGTCAGCCGTGGCCGCACGATCCGGTTCACGATGAAGCGGCCCGGGACGTATTCCAGCTCCTCGGTCACATCTTCGCCGATCCGGCGCAGGCGACCGCCGCAATCGGCACAGGCGTCGGCACTTGGCGTCAGTTCCACTTCCATCCGCGGAATATGATCCGGGATCGGGCGGCGCTTGGGGCGGTCCTTCTCGTCAAAGTCTGGCAACCTGAGCCGCGCAGTCATCGCCGCGGCAGCGATCTCGCTCGTTTCCAGCGCCAGCTGCAGCTGCTCGGCCGTCTCGGAGGAAGCTCCAAACCGGTGTGCCCGGTGCCCGGCCAATTGATGGCGCAGCTTCTCGATCAGGATCGCCTGCGCCTTCACCTCGGCCAGGAGCCGCGCCGTGAAGCTGCGCAGCTCCTCGGGATCGTCCGGCAGGATGGCGGGCTCGTCGAGCATGAGACGAGCTTATCGGACTGGATTCCGTATGGGAATCCTCAACGATCAGGACCGGTCCCTTATCCCGCCGCCAGCGGCTGCCAGGTTCGCTGCGGGGCCCGCCAGTCGATCCCTTCCAGCAGCATCGACAGCTGCGCGGCCGTCAGGGCGATCCTGCCCTCGGTTGCGGCAGGCCAGACGAAACGCCCTCGCTCCAGGCGCTTCATGAACATGCAGGCGCCTTGGCCATCCCACCAGATCACCTTCACCAGATCGCCGCGGCGGCCGCGGAAGACAAAGAGATGCCCGCCGAAGGGATCCTGCTTCAGCACTGTCTCGGCCTGCGCGGCCAAGGCCGCGAAGCCCTTGCGCATGTCCGTGACTCCGGCCGCAAGCCAGACCCGTGTATTGACCGGAACCGGGATCACGCCCCCAGACCCCGGATCAGCCGCGCCAGAGCCTCCGGATCGTAGCGCCCCGTGATCCGCATCCGCTGCCCGCCAGCAAGTTCGATCTCGATCAAGCCCGCGCCGGCGACAGGCGCATCAGGGACAGCCGGGGCTGCCCTGGCATCCTGCACGATCTCGACCGGCAGAAACTGCACGCCCTCGGGTGAGCACCCGCCGGCTAAAGGCTCGGGCGCGAAGCGAGGATCACGCAGCCATTTGAAGATCAGGTTCGCGTTGACTGCATAACGCCGCGCGACCTGAGCAACCGAAACGCCCGGCGCAGTAGTTTGAAAGCAGATCGTCCGCTTCTCCTCGTCCGTCCAGAGCCGCTTCGTCCGACGCGTCACGCAAGCACCATAGTGTCCACCATCCATAGTGGACACTATCGAACACTCCCTGAACCCGGCAGGGCAGTCAGACCGGACGCTTACTTCTCGCGCTTATACAACGCCTGATGGACGTAAGTCAGTCGGGGCGGTCACATCGTCAGAGCCGCGAGAAGCGCTCGAACGCCACGGATGCCTCGGCTACCGACCCCGATGCACGGCTCTACAAGAAGTCGCTTGGCGCGGGCGCGATGCTCTGCTTCGTGGACCACACGCTAATAGAGAACCGCAGCGGCTTGGTCGTCCAGGCAGACCTGACGCAGGCCGATGGTCATGCCGAGCGCCGCGGCGCACTGGACATGATTCACCGCCACTCGCCCGGATCAACGCGCCGCCTGATCCTCGGCGCCAACAAGGGCTATGACAGCCCGGACTTCGTGGCTGATCTCCGAAAGGCCTGCGTCACTCCGCATGTGGCCCAAAAAGTGCGGCACTCCGCCATCGACCTCCGCACCACCCGTCATCCCGGCTACGCTCTGTCGCAGAGGCGCCGCAAGAAGATCGAGGAGCCCTTTGGTTGGGCCAAGACGGTGGCCGGCATGGCCCAGACCGTCTATCGGGGCGTTGAGTGCGTCCGGGCCAGGTTCACTTTGATCATGGCCGCCTGCAACCTCGCCTGACTGCCTCGCCTGCTGGCCACGTGATCGGGGGGAACGAGCACGAGGGCGCCGTCGCGCCCGACCACAACAGCAGTCGCCAAAACCGGCAGATCGGGAAACTGTCCCCGGCGCCTGACTTCTTCAGCAGCCTGCTAAATAGCGCGGAAAGAAGGTTAAATGGACAGATGAATGCAATTTTTCGCCATGCATCCTTGCGGATGAACCACGGGCATCGCAGAGTTTGGCCAGGCTCGATTCTAAGGTGCATCATGGCGGACAACGGCAAGCGCAAGGTGCTGCATTTAAAAGAATATTTCAAGGATTACCGCTGGTTCCCGCTTGAAGAGGCTGAAAAGCTTGCGCGCGAACTGGTCGCGTCTCCATCTGTCCGGTATGAATGCAGGAAGACGATCTTCCTGATTGATCTCTACGGCATCTACCTCCGCGTAACGGAATGGATGGCCGAAAATCGCGTCCCCATCACGACGGGGGAGTTGCCGTCGCGCATCGCGGCCTTTCTGCTCTGGAATGCGATGGAGGAAGTCCGCAAGCGGGAGCAGGCCGAAATCTCCTTCTCCGGAATGGACTTCCAAAAACTTGTCGGCGAGTTCCTTTTCCGGCGGGAGGAGGATGTTCCCACCGCCGACAGCGTCACGCATCTCGACATGCGCTGGGAGCTCTTCTACGCCCACTCGCCGCTCAAGGAGATCAAGCGCATCCTGAAGACCACAAGGAGCCTTGATCCCTCACTGGAGCGGAAGCTGGCCAACCTGCGGAAGGGTATAGTCGAGACCCCCTACGGGACTCGCGACTACCGGGTCTATGACGACTTCATTGCCAGGCTCTCTTCATGGTTGACCGCCCGATGCGCGGAACCGGGATTTTACAACATCCGCGTAAACCGGGGTGGCGTCTGCCTCGACGAGAAGGAGGTCGACATCCGTATCGCGATCCGCGCCATGGACATCATGGCCGGCAACGAGGCCGATGCGGTCTGCATCGTCTCCTCCGACCAAGATTACATGCCGCTGCATGTGCGCATCAAGGAAGCCGGGCTGAAGACATATCATGCCGATGTCGCCAAGTTCGACATGCCTGACAATATCGGCAGGAAGATCCGCGGGATGGGGGATGATGCGATCCACGTCCGCATGACGCCCGACATTCCGCACGACCTCATCAAGCAATATGTGCAGCCACCGATCCTCCTGGACCTCCATGGCGGGCAATACGAAGCCCTCTGGCGCATCATGCACGAGATGGGCGGGGAGTTCTGATCTCCCCATCGAGCACCGCCTGGCACCGCCGGTGCGGCCGCAGACGAATGGTATGGTGGAGCGGTTCAACGGGCGGATCGAGGATGTCCTGCAGAGCCATCACTTCCAAAGCGGTAAAGACCTGGAGCAAACCATCCTGCGTTATGTCCGCCTCTACAACAGCCAACTGCCCCAGTCCCTCCTCACGGGCCGAACGCCCATCAACGCCCTCAAGCATTGGCATCGGGAAAAACCAGAGCTGTTCAAGAAACAGCCGTATGATCACGCGGGATGTGACAACTAAGCCATGACGGCGTAACTGACGAAAATTAGCCTCCGGCGCGTCCGGCGCGGTTCATCCCCCAATGTGCGAATCTGCACGCACGACGCAAAACCACTATAGAGAGGCCTTCTCAGACCCGGATGGTTCTCGTAATTACGAAAAAACATACATCGAATGCCCTGTGTCATGGGACCATCGTGGGCGCAGGAGGAATATATGGATGAGCAGAGCCGGGGGAGCGTAGACGATCTGCGCAACCCTGAGATCACCTCGCTGGTTGCGGATCGGCTGAACGAACTGCGCAAGCGCCTCCTCGATTTCTCCCGCCGCAATCCGCTAGTGAACATCCAGTTTAAGACAAATGCCATCCGCGTCGTCGACGAGCTACCCGACATCATCCGCCACAATCTCTCATCGGCCCGGAAGATGAAGCTGGTCCCCTTGCCGGCGCTCGAGGAGGCGCTGCCGGACGAGCAGACCGACAGCTTCCTCGACGCGCTCCACATGGCCGGCAAGGAGGACGAGACATATCGCGCCGAAATCGCGCGCCTCGACCCGGATTCCGCGACCTATGCCGAGTTGGAGTTCAAGGCCGAGCGCGCTCTGAAGGATCGCCTGCGGGAGATGCTGGGGCTCCCGCGCCGGCAGACGAAGGACGGCCTCTCGCTGGTCGAGCATGCCAAGGCCCACGGGATCTCGCCCAGCTACATCCTGCCTACCCTCGATGACGGCGATACCGACGGGCGGCATGCGGATGGCGACATCCAGACGCTCATGCTGCCGGAGAAGCTCACGCGGTTGGCGAAATCCCTGGCCGAGAAGGCGCGGGGATTTGAGCGCGAAACGGGCGTCAACGTGCTCCATGCGGTCTTCGGCCTTCTCGAGTGGCGCGCGCCCGGCGAGCGGGAGGCACATGTCAGCCCCCTGCTGCTCCTCGAGATCAGGATCGAGCGCAGCCAGTCGAAGGATGGCCCCGTTTTCCACGTGCTGGGCGAAGGCCGGGTCTTCGTGAACACGACCCTGAAGCAGAAGCTCCTGTCGGAGCAGCAACTCGACCTTCCCGAATACGAGGGTGGTGCGGCCGAGGGCTACTTCGCCCTGATCGGCGAACTGGCCCCGAAGGGCTTTGAGTGGCATGTTCGCCGCGAGGTTGCTTTCGGCATCTTCCCATCCTCGAAGATCGCCATGTATCACGATCTCGATCCGGGGAGACGAAAGTTGGCGGAAAGCGACACCGTCGCCCGCCTGCTGGCGACCTCGGGCTCGGGCGACAGCAGCTATGCCGAGGTCTATAGCACCGACCATCCGGAGGTGGCGCGCAAGGTCCCCCATCTCGTCATGGATGCGGACGCCTCCCAGTTCTCCGCGCTTGCGGACGTGGCCGACGGAAAGCACCTCAGCATCGAGGGGCCGCCCGGATCGGGGAAGAGCCAGACGATCGTCAACCTGATCGCCGCGGCGCTCGCCGAGGGCAAGAAGGTGCTCTTCGTGGCCGAGAAGCTCACCGCGCTCGACGTGGTGAAGAACCGCCTGGAGTCCGTGCACCTAGGCGAGTTCATCCTCCCCCTCCAGGCCGGCAGCGGCATGCGCGAGCGGGTCTTCGAGAGCATCGGGGAGCGCCTCGGGCTCGTGCGCGCAGACCACGACGCCCAGCGCAACTTCACCGACCAGCAGCAGGCGCTGGAAAGCCGGCGCCGGATCCTGCAGGGATACCTCGATGCGCTGGGCTCCGATTTTGGCAGCACCGGCTTCACCGTCCACGAAGTGATCGGGCGTGCCATCGCCACAAGTGAGATCCGCGACCGGCTGCCCAAGGACATCCGGCGGATCCGCCTGTCCCATCCAGAAGCCATGGGCCCCCTGCAGATCGAGGCGGCCGCGAGCGCTGCGGAGGCCTTCGCGGAGAGGCTGGCCCGAACCGCCCGGATGCCCGGGCTCTGGATGGATGCGCGCGCCGTAATCCAGAACCGCGACCATGCGGAGGACCTGGCGGACCGCGCGGGGCAACTTGCCTATCGGATCGGCGCCTTCCAGCAGGATGCCAGCAGCGCGTCCTGCGCTCCCTTCATCGAGGGGGACATCTTCCGGGCCGATCTTGCCGCCCTCGAGGCCATGCTGGGCCTTATGGCCAGGATGGGAGAGCGGCTTGATGCCTCGCTGGTCGATGACCTGCGCGCACCCGCCCTGCGCCGCGCGGCCCGGAAGCTCTGTGCCGACATCAGCCAGCACCACGAGGCGCTGACCCAGCAGGCGGACGTGCTCACCGGCCCGGCGGACGGCCAGCTTTCCCCACGCCTCGAGGCCGCGCGCGCCTTCGCCGAGCAGAACGGCGGAGAGATCGCGCCTGCCCAGCACCGTCAGAGGGTCGAGGAGCTCGACGAGGAGATCGCCTCTGCAGATGCCGCGATCGCGGCGGCTGCCCTGCTTCCAGCAGGCTGGGCAAGGGGCGGTTCCTGCAGCCTCCATGAGATCCAGCAGCGTGCCCGAAGGATCTCCGAGGAGAGGATCGAGATCCGGCAGCTGCGGCGCGCCCTTCCCGCAGGCCAGCATGCGGGAGATCTCTGCCGGAGATACATGGCCCGCCATGCCGAGCTCTCCTCCGGGCTGGGGGAGATCCGCAGGAACCTTCGGCATGCCGGCAAGCACGACCCTAGCGTGATCAGGCAGGCCGCCGAAGCAATCGCTTCGTCAGGCTTCCTGCGCTTCCTGTCCTCCACCTTTAAGGCGGCACGGGACACCTATGTCTCCGTGGCAGGCGGACAGCCATCCGATGACCGCGAAACGATGGTCAGGCGATTGAAGGAATATGCCCGCTGGCTCGACGAGCGGGTTGGCTTCGAGCGTGACCAGCTCTTCGCCGAGGCTTACGGGGATCTTCATCAGGGCCTTGAAAGCTATACGGGGCAGATCCAGGCCTTAGCCGAGTTCCAGGCGCTCTGCGCGCGGGTCGCCGGCGGCAACGACGCCCTCAGGATGGAACTCGAGGCAGATGACCTCGCCCCTGTCGAGGCGTTCTCCCTGATGGAGGACATGCCGGACATGAGCCTGAAGGCCTTGGGCGCGAAGCGTGACAGGCTGAGGGCGGAGCGTGACCGCGAGACAGAGTTGCTCAAGGGCGCGGAAATCCATCTCGGCCTATTCAGGGATCGCGAGACCATCAGCGCCCAGCAGATCGGCAAAATCCTCTCCACGCATCGTATCCTGTCCGAACTCGCTGACGCGATCGAGGCATCGCCCGCGGCCGCGCGGATGGACTCGCGCTTCCGGGGCCCAGCAACCGAGACGGGCATCCTGGAACTCGAATGCGACCTGGCTGAGGCTATTGCCTCCTCCCACGACCAGGACCTTGCGCTCGAGGTCTTGGAAACGGGACGTGCGGTTGCCCTCCGGGATGAACTTGCCGCTCTCCTGCTGCACCGCAGCTCGATCGAGCAGGAAGCTGGCGCCCTTGCCTCCGAACTCGATCTGCCTGCCGATCTCAGGGGCGCCGCGGCCCTGTCGGAGCGGATCGCGGATCTCCGCGCGGCGGCGGCGGATCCCCTGTCGCTCCTCGGGCGTGCGCGGCTGCGGCGCAGCGAGGAGGCCCTGCGCGGACATGGGCTCGGGCTCCTGGTCGATTGGGCTGTGGCCCAGGGCAGTGCCATCGTTGCCGCGGAGTTCGCCCCGCTCACGCGTGCCATCATCGCCAAGTCCATGGCGGATCGCGCCTTCGAGATTCATGCCGACAAAATGCAGGGCTATGCCGGTGAGGACTTCGACCGGATTCGTGCGGAGATCGCGGGCAAGGACCGTGAGCTGATCCGGATCTCCCGCGATGTCGTGCGCAACCGGCTGATCGCGGAAGCGCGGCCCCCGCGCGGCAACAACATCGGCCGCAAGTCCGAGTTCACAGACATGAGCCTTGTCCATAACGAGATGAACAAGAGGAAGAACAGGATCGGCGTTCGGGACCTTACCCGCCGCGCCGGGCGGGCTCTTCTCGAGCTGAAGCCCTGCTGGATGATGTCGCCCCTTGCGGTCGCCCAATACCTGCCCGGAGATCTCGTCTACGACCTCGTGGTGATCGACGAGGCCTCGCAGATGACGCCCGAGAACGCCATCGGTGCGCTGAGCCGCGGCCGTCAGGCGGTTGTCGTGGGCGACACCAAGCAGCTTCCTCCGACCAGCTTCTTCCAGAAGATGATTGATGACAGCGATGTCGACGAGGATACCCGCGAGGACAGCGAGAGCATCCTGGACATGGCCAACACGGCGTTCCGTCCGGTGCGCCAGCTGCGCTGGCACTATCGCTCGCGCCACTCCGCCCTCATCCGCTTCTCGAACAGGTGGATGTATGACGACAAGCTGACGATCTTCCCCTCCGCGCATGAGGATGACCCGGAGATGGGTGTGGAGCTTGTCCAGCTCGATGGCGTCTACAAGGGACGGACCAACCAGATCGAGGCGCGCGCCGTGGTGGAGGCCGTGCTGAGCCACATGCGCGAGACGCCCCATCTCTCGTTGGGCGTCTGCACCATGAACTCCGACCAGAAGGAGCTGATCCTCGAGGAGTTCGAGCGCGAGCGCGACCGGAACCTCCATGTCCAGGAGTTCGTTCGCGACTGGGAAGAGCGCAACGGCGCCCTCGAGGAATTCTTCATCAAGAACCTCGAGACCATCCAGGGCGACGAGCGCGACGTGATGTTCATCTCGACGCTCTACGGCCCCGAGACCCCGGGCGGCCGGCCGCACCAGCGCTTCGGCCCGATCAACTCCGTCCATGGGCATCGCCGCCTGAACGTCCTCTTCACGCGGGCGAAGCGGAAGATCGTGACCTTCACCTCGCTCAAGCCGGGCGACATCATCGCCGACGAAACCAAGCACAAGGGGGTGCGGATGCTGCGTGCCTGGCTGGAATACTGCGGCTCGGGCGCCGTCCCGGACCGGGCGCCGGCCGGCGGCCAGACGGAGAGCCCCTTCGAGGACTTCGTCGTCTCCCGCATCGAGGCCATGGGCTACGAGGCGGTGCCGCAGGTGGGCGCGGCCGGCTACCGCATCGACATCGGCGTGCGCCATCCCGACTGGCCCTACGGCTACCTGCTCGGCGTCGAATGCGACGGCGCGGCCTATCATTCCTCGAAGTCGAGCCGTGATCGCGACCGGCTCCGCCAGGAGGTGCTGGAGGGGCTAGGCTGGCACTTCCACAGGATCTGGTCGACCGACTGGTTCAATGACCCCGCACGGGAGACCGAGAAGCTGCGCGAGGCCATCACCGCCGCTCATGAGCGCGCCAAGTCCAGCACGCCGCCGGCCCCGCGGCGGAAGATGGCAATCGTGGGGAAGGCAGCCAGTGCCCTGCCGGCAAGCGCGCCCGCGGCGGCCGGTGGCAGGCCGCAGGCTGAGCTCTTCGCTCTTCCGCAGGGGGATCTCTTCACGGAAAGCCCCGGGGGGGGCGGCATGCAAGAGGCCGTGGCCCCGACACCTCGTGCGGAGCAAGCCAGCTCCAGCCCGAGCGATGATCAGTCCATCAGGCTCGGCAGCCGCGTGAAGGTCGAGCAGCTGCCCGACGGCAAGAAGCTTGCCTTCAAGCTGGTGAAGGATGCGGGCGACCTGGAGCAGGGCAAGCTCGGCATCCATACGCCGCTGGGCGAGGCCCTGCTCGATGCGCGGCCCGGTGACGAGGTCGAATACCAGGTGGGCGTGCAGATCCGGGAGGTCAGGGTGCTCAGCGTGTCGGATGGGTAGGCGCGTGAGAGAGTTCGCATCCGAGCAGATAGTGTAATTTCACTGACACTGCTGGTGTAATCGGGGGTGGCAATGCATGAATGCCGTCGCCGTAGGCCCGACGACGACAGAGCCGTCCGATGCCGCTTCTCACTCGTCGGGCGGATCTGCCAAGTCCGCCGCCAGACAGAACTTTACGCAGAGGGCGCCAGTCAGCATGCTGCTGCCAACACCGGTGTAGATGATGGGCAGCCACTCCTGCGCGCCCACGACATAGAGGCGGTAGCACGCAATGCCGAGCATGCCCAAGCCCACGTTCTGGATCAGGTTCAGCGATAGCTTCCTTCTCTCCCGCCGGGTGCGCTCAACATCTGGCACAATCTGGATCATGACTTCACCTATCTGGTTGATTGATGTGCTCTTATGACACGTAGCTCGTGCATATGTCGGGTGGGGAGATGCACAGCGTGAGGCATCGAACTGAACCTGTGATCGGCTAGGCAGGCACGATCAATGCAGGCGCAAGGACATGGGGGCGTCGCCCAAGGCCTACCATCATGGTAGATCGATCTATCTGGCGAAAGGACTGCACTGCAGAGCCTGCAGGCTGATAGGTCGATCTACGTGATGTAGCCGCTGGCTCGAAGGAGCGCCTCCAGATCCGCGAGAAGGTCGGGCTTGACGTTCGTGTCCCGGTTCATTGCCATTGCCAGTGAGGTGTCCTGTGGCTTTCGGCCTAGTAGTTTCATGATCTCGCCGACGCGATTGCCGAACCCCCGGTCGCCCATGAACCGCTTGATCGCGTCGCGACCGTCGGCGGTCAGGTAAGTTCCATGATGGATTGTCGTCGGTCCCGGAACTGGACTGGCCACAAGCGCGCCATGGCTCAGGCCGGTTCTGCGCAGGAACTCGGCTTGTTCTGTCGGGGTCGCCTTGTTCCAGGCGTTCATCATCTCCTGCAACCGGGTCCGTGGCTTCTTGAGCCCAGCCAGTCGAAATGCCTCCGCAAGGGTGTGCTTGCCGTCCAGGACGCCCTGATAAATTGCTGGGTGCTTGGTCCTGAGCTGCCCCTCGTAGTAGCTGTTATCGCGCTTATCGGGCATAGAGTGATCTACTGCTCATCATTTCTACTGAACCAGCACCCCTGCTGGTTGTGGGTGGGATGCCGATCGGACCCTGCAGTCGGAGAGGTATACAAAACGTGCATTTGTCAATATGTCTCATTGAAAACGAGCAACGTTGCTGATTTCATATCCGGTGTTTCAAGGCCGAAAGTGATAAGAACGACATGAGCTTTTTCGATAGCCCTGTCCTGAACTCGCCCTACCATCCTCCACCACGTCATTGGGAACTCGACACCGGGGGGCGCCCGACCGACAGAATCGTCGAGGCTCGTCGCAGCTCCGAGTTGATGACGGCGCTGCCCGCGACATCCGCCACATCGGCGCGCACGCAGACCAGCATGCTCTTCGAAGATACGCTCTCAACTGCCACGACCGACATGAGCCCGTCGAAGATCGTGAACGAGCTTCGGCAGGAACTGGCCGCGTGGAGGCAGCAGACGAATCCCGCGCAGTGGAACGTCACTCCGGTCACTCAGAGACTCCTTCAGCACTGGCGTTCGATCCAGGCCGACGGAGCCCAACTGGTCCGGCCGTTCTTCTGTCAGCTCGAGGCGGCCGAGGCAGCGATCTGGCTGGCCGAGGTGGCCCCGCAGGCGGGCCGACGAGGCAAGCGCTTCCTCGACCGCATCAAGATCGCCAACAACTTCGCGGTTCTGCCGGAGGACGTCGCGCCTCCAGCAACCATGCCTGATCTGATGCGCATCGCCTTCAAGCTCGCGACCGGCGCGGGCAAGACCACGGTCATGGCCATGCTCATTGCCTGGCAGACCTTGAACGCGGTCCGTGCGCCAAACAGCCGGCGCTTCTCGCGCGGCTTCCTTGTCGTGACCCCGGGCATCACCATCCGTGACCGACTGCGCGTGCTGATGCCCAACGATCCCGAAAGCTACTATGCCTCGCGCAACCTGGTGCCGCACGACCTGCTTCCCGACATGAACAAGGCCAAGGTCGTCATCACCAATTATCACGCCTTCAAGCTGCGCGAGACATTCGATGCTGCGTCTGGCACCCGCAAGGCGTTGGAAGGGCATGGTGCGCCGCTCGACACGCTCGAGACAGAAGGCCAGATGGTCCAGCGTGTCATGGGCGATCTGATGAGCCTCAGGGACGTTGTCGTCATCAACGACGAGGCGCACCACTGCTATCGCGCGCGCCCTGCTGCGGCCCAGCCGCAAACTCTCGTGGGAGAGGAGCGCAGGGAGGCCGAGGAGAACAGCGAGGCCGCGCGGCTCTGGATCTCGGGTTTGGAGGCGCTGAACCGCCAGCAGGGCGTCAAGGTGGTCTATGACCTGTCCGCCACGCCGTTTTTCCTGTCCGGCTCGGGATGGCTGGAGGGCACGCTTTTCCCTTGGGTGATGACCGACTTCGCGCTGATGGACGCGATCGAATGCGGCATCGTCAAGCTGCCGCGCGTTCCGGTCGCGGACAACCGTGCCGACGGCGAGACGGTCATGTATCGCAACCTGTGGCCGGCGATCCGCACCAGGATGCCGGGCGGCAGCCGCAGGGGGGCCGCGAGGCTCGACCCCCAGAAGTTGCCCCTCGAGCTCAAGGTGGCGCTCGACGCACTCTACGGTCACTACGAGAAGACCTTCCGTGAGTGGGAAAAGGCTGGCGTGGGAATCCCGCCGGTGTTCATCGTCGTGTGCAACAACACGACCAGCTCCGAACTCGTCAGGGACTACATCGCCGGTTACACCCGCACGGATGACGAGGGGCACGAAACCGTCGAACAGGGGCATCTCGACCTGTTCCGCAACTACGATGACCACGGTCAGCGCCTTGAGCGGCCCCGCACCATCCTGATCGACAGCGTGGCGCTGGAAGCCGGCGGCGATGTGGACAAGGCCTTCCGTGATGCCCACGCCACCGAGATCGAGGCTTTCCGCCGCGAGCGCGCGCGGCGCGACACCGGTGCGGGCGAGATGACCGATGCCGACATCCTGCGCGAGGTGATGAACACCGTCGGCAAGGCTGGACGGCTGGGCGGTCAGGTCCGCTGCGTGGTGTCGGTCTCCATGCTGACCGAGGGCTGGGACGCCAACAACGTCACCCACATCATGGGCCTGCGTGCCTTCGGCTCGCGCCTGATCTGCGAGCAGGTGATCGGTCGGGCCCTGCGACGCCTGTCTTACGACCTTGCTCCTGAGCCCGATCTGGTGACAGGACAGCGTCTGTTCCGCCCGGAATACGCCGACATCATGGGCATCGACGGGCTGAACTTCGGCGAGCCGACCGTCAACCCGCCCCAGAAGCCGCGCGAGGTCATCCACGTCCACGCGGTCAGTCCCGAGCGCGATCACCTCGAGATCGTGTTCCCGCGGGTTGAGGGCTTCCGCACGGACTTCCCGCAGGGAACCCTCGAGATCGACCTGGCGCGGATGGAGCCCTACGTCCTCGACCCGGAGAAAGTCCGCGCCGCGACCGAGGTCCAGATGCAAGGCATCGTTGGGCAGGCGCACTTGCTGGACCTCAGGCACCTTGAGGACCAGCGTCCCTCAGCCACCGCCTACGACATCGCCAGCTATTGGATCACCCAGAAGCGCCGCGACGCGAACCAGCCCGTGGACCTGCGGCTGATCAGCAAGGCCAAGCGGATCGTCCTAGACTTCCTGAAGTCCGACCGGCTCGTCTGCCGGGGCGGCACCTTCCCGGCGCAGCTGACCTATTGGCAGCTCAAGGACGAGCTCTGCGACCTGTTCGAGGGGCTGCTGATTGACCAGCCCGGGGGCGAGCCAATCATTCGCGCGATCCTCGATCCCTTCGCGCGGGACGGATCGACCATGGGCGTGAACTTCCACACCACGAAGACCAGCCGCCATGCTCCGCGCCCGGACCGCAGCCACCTCAACTGGATCATCACCGACCAGGACTGGGAGGCGAAGCTCGCGCAGCTTCTCGACCACCACCCCGACGTCGCGTCCTACGCCAAGAACCACAACCTCGGCTTCGAGGTGCCCTACACGCGCGAGGGCGAGGCGCACCGCTACCGGCCCGACTTCCTGATCCAGCTGAAGACCCCTGAAGGGGAACCGCCGACGACGCTGGTGATCGAGGTCAAGGGCTTTCGGGGCCACGATGCGCCGCTGAAGGCTGCGGCCATGCGCGACCGATGGGTCCCGGCAGTCAATCGCCTCGGCACCTTCGGCCGCTGGGGCTTCGCCGAACTTCGCGCTTTGCACGACTTCCGTCCCGACCTGGACGCTGCAATCGGCGCGCTGCTGAGGACAGTGGAGCCGGCATGACCCAGATCACCTTCGGCCGCCTGAGCGACCTCTCCCCCCGCGAGGCCTGGCCGCATGAGGCCCATTCCTTCACCCCCTGGCTGGCCCAGAACATCGATCAGCTGGCTGAGGTGATCGGCATCCCCCTGGAACTGACCGGCACCGAGATCGCGGTCGAGACCTTCGCCGCCGACATCCTGGCACGCAACGCCGACGACGGCACCGTCGTCCTGATCGAGAACCAGCTCGAGCAGACGGACCACACTCATCTCGGCCAGATCATGACCTACCTCGCCGGTCTGGACGCGCAGACCGTCATCTGGATTGCACCGCGCTTCCGCGAGCCCCACCTCTCCGCAATCCGCTGGCTGAACGCGCACACGACCGAGGGCTTCGGCTTTTTCGCGGTCCGCCTGCGCGTGGTCCGCATCGGCGACAGCCCTTACGCTCCCGTGTTTGAGGTTGTCGAGAAGCCCAGCAACTGGGACCGCAAACTGCAGCGCCTCACTGGGTGGGACCGCAGTCCCAAGGAAGTTCGAGCAGAATACTGGCGGACGTTCGACGAGCGCTTCCCCAACTCCCGCCTTCAGGAATGGGGCGAGTATCGCTTCGCTTATGTCGATGCTGACGAAGACCTCTTCGTAAGTCTCTTTGTAAACCGGGACCGCTGTGGGATCTGCGTTGGCTCTGAAAGCGCAGAAAACTGGGAAGACTTCCACCGTCTCTTCGGCGGTCGGTTGCGCCAGCTGGTAGAGCGGCTTGGGCCTATCGGAGAACGCAAAGATCTTACTGCGTTCTCCCGGTCCGCACGAGGGAATCTGATGAACCCGGAAAGCTGGCCGGAGATGCATATGTGGCAACACGAGCAGCTTCAACGCTATCTAACCGCCCTGAACGAAGTATTGGGAGGAGAGGCCTGATGGCGCCGAATGACACGCGAGTTGATACCATCACCCACGGGCAGACCCGCGCCAACATCCCCTCGGCCGAGTTCGAGCCGGTGATGCCCGAGAATGACCGCGCGCCCATCCGCACCGCATGGGAACGCCGCAACCGCGACCTTGACCCGCAGCTTGTCTGGCGCGGCAAGGACTTGGACCAAGCGGAACTGACCGTCGATGCGCCGCCGATCTACCTGCAGGAGCAGGTGCACCCCAAGGCGCTGATCGACGACCTGCGCAGCGGCAAGGAACGCGCCGACGACCTGTTCGGCCATTTCGGCGTGACCGAGGACGACCGCGAGGCCGAGGTCGAGTTCTATCGCCACAGCCGCAAGTGGTCGAACCGGATGATCCTGGGCGACGGGCTGCAGGTCATGGCCTCGCTGGCGGAACGTGAAGGGCTGCGCGGGCAGGTGCAGGCGATCTATGTCGATCCGCCCTATGGTATCCGCTTCAATTCCAACTTCCAGTGGTCAACCACCTCGCGCGACGTCAAGGACGGCAACCTCGCCCATCTGACGCGAGAGCCCGAGCAGGTGAAGGCTTTCCGCGACACCTGGCGCGACGGCATTCACTCCTATCTGTCCTACCTGCGCGACCGGCTGGTGGTGGCACGCGAGCTGCTGACCGAGAGCGGAAGCTGCTTCGTCCAGATCGGGGACGAGAACGTCCATCGCGTGCGGGCGCTGATGGATGAGGTTTTCGGAGAGGACAATTTCATCTCGATGATATCCACCCAGACTTCTGGGGGCTCAACAGGTGTTTTTCTGCCCGGTGTTACTGACTACATTCTCTGGTATAGTAAAAATCGAGATCGAACTAAGTTCAGGATAATCGCTTTTGAAAAAGCGGTTGGAGGCGAGGGAGCGGCAAAGTATTCTCGGGCGCGACTTCCCGACTATCAGTCGCGAACACTTTCCGCAGTTGAACGACAAGGCAAGAAGGAAGTCCCCTCGGGCCACCGTGTTTATCGACAAGACAACTTGACAAGTCAGAGTGTGGGTCGCGACAAAGGCGAAGGCGCTGCCTCATGGTTCGGTGTTAAGATTGAAGGTCTGGAAATAAAGCCCTCTCTGAAAGTCAGGTGGAAAACAAACGAACTCGGGATGATGCGCCTTCAAAAGGTTGACCGGATTGAGAGGACCGGTAATTCGTTGTCCTATGTTCGATTTCTTGACGACTATTCTGCGGTAGCACTCAACAACGCGTGGTCTGATATCGGTGGCGTTCAGAGCCGGGCAGACCCGAAGGTCTATGTAGTTCAGACACCGGTAACGGCTATCCAGCGCTGCCTCCTCATGACCACCGATCCGGGCGACCTCGTGCTGGATCCGACCTGCGGCTCGGGCACCACCGCCTATGTTGCCGAACAATGGGGCCGGCGCTGGATAACCATCGACACTAGCCGCGTGGCGCTAGCCCTCGCCCGCGCCCGGATCATGGGCGCAAAATATCCTTGGTATCTGCTGGCCGACAGCCGCGAGGGCCAGCGGAAGGAGGCCGAGGTTTCCCGCTCCGCCCCCGTGACTCACGCCACTCACAACGACATCCGCCACGGCTTCGTCTATGAGCGCGTGCCCCACGTCACCCTGAAATCCATCGCCAACAACGCCGAGATCGACGTGATCTGGAACCGGATGCAGCCTGCCGTTGAGGCGGCGCTTTCCGGTTTGAACGAATGTATGCTTGGGTTCCCCTGCGAGCATGAGATCGCAACCGGCGGTCGCAAGGGACAGCGTCTCAATTTCCTCGAGACGGATTGGACGGAAATGCCGTCTGGCGAAGAGGCGCCTACGCACGGGTTCATGGAATGGGAAGTGCCCCGCCAGCACGGAACGCCGATGCTGGGAGAGTTGCTGGATAACTGGCGAAAAGCCGTGTGGCTCACTGGTAACCGTCCATCCCGGTTTGGTAAAGCGGTAAAGCGCAAACCGGATCATGTTGACGAGACTCGGGCGAACGACCGGAGATTCGAGCTCAACAGCCTAATCGATAATATGAATGACCTGATGCTGGGAGGCGGAAGCTGCGGTGAATATCATATTACCGTTCCTGCGTTCCACTTCACGCCTGACAACCTCATGGAACTGGAGGGGGCCGAGACTGGTGAGCCAGTCGTTCCGTGGCCGGTGGAAGCCCAGAGTTACCTCAAGGAATTCTGGCAAGCCCGCATCGCCAGGCAGGCGGAAATCGACGCGTCCATCGCTGCCCGCGCCGATCACGAATATCTCTACGACAAGCCCTATGAGGACCGGAAACGCGTCCGCGTAGCCGGTCCCTTCACCGTGGAAAGCCTGTCGCCCCACCGCACCCAAGCGGTGGACGAGCATGGCGAGTTGATCGACGAGGTAGACGCCGCCCACGGGACCCGTCCGACGTCCGAGCAGGAGGCCGAGAATTACTACAAGGCCATCATCGAGAACCTGGCGAAGTCCGGCGTCCACCAGCAAAACAAGGCCGACCGCATCCTGTTCGACAGCCTGACGCCTTGGGACGGTCAGTGGATCGCCGCCGAAGGCCGCTATCAGGAAGGCGAGACGCCGCGGCGTGCCGGCATCTTCATCGGCCCCGAATACGGCACTGTTAGCCGCGCCGACCTCGTGGATGCCGCCCGCGAGGCAGCCGACGCCGGCTTCGACATCCTGATTGCCTGCGCCTTCAACTTCGAGGCCCATGCCCAGGAGTTGCACAAGCTCGGCCGCGTCCGCATCCTGCACGCCCGCATGAACGCCGACCTGCACATGGCGGGCGACCTGAAGGCCGGAGGCGGCAACCTGTTCGTCGTCTTCGGCGAGCCCGACATTGAACTGGTGGAAGAGGGCGATCGCCTGCGGGTCGAGTTGAAGGGCGTGGACATCTATCGCCCCCAGACCGGCAAGGTCGAAAGCAGCGACGCCGAGGACATCGCCTGCTGGTTCATCGACACCGACTACTCGGGCGAGAGCTTCTTCGTCCGCCATGCCTACTTCCCGGGCGCTGACGTGCCCTACAAGCAGCTGCGCGCGACCCTGAAGGGCGAGATCGACGAAAACGCCTGGGAGAGCCTGAAACGCACCGTCTCGCGGCCCTTCGTCCGGCCGAAGTCGGGGCGGATTGCGGTCAAGGTGATCAACCACCTGGGGGATGAGGTGATGAAGGTGATGGGGGTATAGGAATGGGCCGCGGCGGATATTCGGGCGGGAGTTCCGTTTTTCACCCGAGTTATGAGTTTCGTGGATATAGCAGCGACAATGAGAACCGGGAGAAGGAACCTCGAAAGCTGACGCCTACTCAGTTGCGTTTGGCTGAGATATCTGAAGCGCGAAGGCGTGAGGTTGAGCGGGAGGAGGCGCTGGAACTTCGCCGTCATGAGGAAGCGAGGGCGTGGCTGGAAGGGTCTTTTCGCAAGTGACCGTCCTCATCGCCTCCACCTTTACCAAGTCCCTCGACCGCCTGACTCCCCAGGAGCAGGCGCAGGTCAAGGTCACCGCGTTCGACATCCAGCAGAACCCGGAGAGCGCCAGCCTGTCGCTGCACCGGCTCGACCGCGCCCGCGATACCGACTTCTGGTCCGCTCGGGTGAACCGTGATCTGCGCATCATCCTGCACAAACGCGGGGGCGACACCCTGCTGGCCTATGTCGGCCATCACGACGACGCCTACGCCTGGGCCGAGCGGCGGCGACTGGAGACCCATCCCCGGACCGGCGCGGCACAGATCGTCGAAATCCGTGAGACCGTCGAGGAGGTGGTCGTCCATCGCTATGTGGAGGAAGCAATCGGAAAGCCGCTGCTCTTTGCTGGGGAGAGCGACGACACCTTGCTGGACTGGGGCGTGCCGGCTGACTGGCTCGCGACCGTGCGTCAGGCGACCGAGGATACGGTGCTCGACATCGCCGGGCACCTGCCCGAGGAAGCGCAGCAGGCGCTGCTCTCGGCAGCTGTGGGCGAGCGGCCCGAGGTCCGCATCGTGCCGCAAGTCGATCCCTACTCGCATCCAGACGCGCAGCGGCGCTTTCGCGTCATCGGCGACCAGGCCGAACTCGAAGCTGCGCTCGATGCACCGTGGGACGAGTGGGCCGTCTTCCTGCACCCCGCCCAACGCGAGTTCGTCGAGCGGGACTTCAACGGCCCGGCCCGGGTCATCGGATCGGCCGGAACCGGCAAGACAGTCGTGGCGCTGCACCGCGCGGTGCGCCTTGCATCGCAGGGCACGCAGGCACAGGTTCTCGTCGCCACCTTCAACGCGGGGCTGGCGCAGGGGCTGGCAAGCAAGCTCGACCACCTGACGACGGGCCGGCCAGAGGTTCGCGCCCGCATCACCGTGGATACGCTTGGCGCCATTGCCGCGCACCTGGCCGCCGAGGCCCAGGAGAGTGTCACGGTCGCGTCCGACGCCGAGGTGGAGGCTCTGCTCGACAAGGCGGCAGATGCGACCGGCAGCACCATCGACAGAAGCTTCCTCAAGGACGAGTGGCGCCTTGTGGTCGATGCTTGGGACGTGCGCGACGGCGACGCCTATCGGGACCTGCCGCGGCTGGGCCGAAAGGTGCGCATGGCAGCCTCGCGCCGCGACGAGCTCTGGGCCGTGTTCGCGGGGGTGCGGGCGGCGCTGGAGGCGCAGGGGAAGGAAACCGCGGCAGGGTTGATGCACCGCCTAAGCCGAGAGATGAAGCAGGCCCCCTTCACCCATGTCGTCGTCGACGAGGCGCAGGACATCTCGGTGCCTGAACTTCACCTGGTCGCCACGATGGCAGGCGACCGCCCCAACGGCCTGTTCTTCGCCGGCGACATTGGACAGCGTATCTTCCGCTCGGCCTTCCCCTGGAAATCTGCAGGCATCGACGTGCAGGGCCGATCCAGGAGCCTGAAGGTGAACTACCGCACCTCGCACCAGATCCGGACCCGGTCCGATCTGCTCTTGCCGCCGCGACTGCTAGAGGTCGATGGCAGCGAGGAACGGCGGGTGGGGGTCTCCTCCGTGTTTCATGGTCCGATACCCCGTGTCGAGATCTTCGACGGTCCAGCGGACGAGAGCGCGGCCGTCGGGGCCTGGATCGAGGAGTGCCGGAGCGAGGGCATCGCGCCCGCCACGATCGCGGTTCTTGTGCGGTCTGAGGCCGAGATCCCACGTGCCAAGGCCGCCTTGGCCGCTGCCGGTGATCAGGACGTGCCCATAAAACTCATGCATGACGCCAAGGGGCAGGAATATCGGGCCGTTGCGGTCATGGCCTGTGATGCAGACGTGTTGCCGAACGAGGACCGACTGCATTCGGCAAGCGACGCACGCGCCCATCGCGAGATTTACGACACCGAGCGCCACTTGCTGTATGTTGCCGCAACCCGGGCACGCGAGCGACTGTGGCTCTCGGCTTGCACGCCTGCATCGGAGTTCCTTGAAGACCTCCTCATGTCTTGAATCGGCATGAGCAGCACCGATGGACGTTCAGGTGTTCATCCCAAGCGCAAAGCCGGCTCGCTGAAGCGTATGAAGGCATCTAAGCTTTGGTCATTGTCAACATGAAGATGGTAGAGACCAATCACAAACCGCTATACACAACGCTATACAAGAAGCAATACACAGGTCATCAATTTACTTAAATATCAACGCGCTATATGTTAAATGCGACCACCTCGAAGGACACCGCCTCCGCCACTTGCCCTCGCGAAAGCGTTCTCCCCATCCGGCTGCGGCCGGATTTTCTCGTTGTATTCGAGGGTTATGCGGGAGGGGCTGTTAACCGGGCTACGCCCCGAAGGGCGCGCATGCGTTCTCTCCGGGCCGATATTCTCCGGACCTGTTAACCGCGCGCGGTCCGGTTAAGCCGATCAAGGCCCTGATAATGAAGGGTTTTGGGCCACAGATCATTCGTAACCGTTGTGACAGCCGTATCCATGCCGCAGGGAACTGGCGTCGAACTCTGTGATGGTTAGGGCAAGTAATCGAATGCATCCGCGCTTTCATACAGAGCCTTGATGGTTGTCGCGGTAGAAACTGACGCGCGCGTCGCGGCTTCCTTCAGGTCCAGAACACGGAACTTGTCACCGATCTTCGCAACGGCCTCGATCCGACGATACTGATCGCCGAAGCGTTCTGCGTACTGCGCCAGCCCCTTGAGCTTCGGCATCGCGTCGCCGAACTGAATGCCGTGCGGATCGACGATATCGGCGGCGACGGTCCCATCGTCCTGCTGAACGAAAAATACGAAGTCGGGCCTGACAATCCTTGGTTCGCCACCATCCTCGTAAATGATGCCAAGCGAGTCCTGGCTGGCGCGCGACGGGTTCCGGTACCACGCGACGGCTCCCGCCCGCGCGAGTTCGGATTTCACCACTTCACCTTCCCAGGAATTGAAGTCCTCGGGGAACATCCCATGCTCATCGCACAGCATGTGCCGCTCGAAAGATGGCAGCGGGGTCTCTGAGCCGTTCGCCTCGCGGATCGTCGTCGGCTGCATCCAAGACGTCGGTCGAGCCAGGTCCACATCCATGGGGTTCGCGCTCATCTCCCGGATCTGGCGATACACGTCCTGACGCTCGTCGGAGAGGTTCTTGATGTCGACCCGGAAGCGAGTGAGCCATTGGTTCGCGAGTTTCTCGGCCTCAGCCTCAAGTGTCTCTCGGATGCCGGGAACCAATCCTAAAGCGCCAATCGTGACGTGCGCATCGATGAGAGCGGCCTCCATGTCGTCCGCATCGCCTTCGCTCCGCGCCAGGTAGTCGCTGTACGACGTCGCGAGATCCGGACTGATCGCACGGCCCGCCCTGCGATATGCGTCTTCGATCACGGCGTAGTCCGCTTCCTCGAGGAAGTCGTCGAACGACATGCCGCCGCCTTTCAGGTCGGCCTTCAGGCTCTTGCCTTCGACTGTCAGGACCGATTTGCGGGCAGTCTCGATTTCCGCCTTGTAGCGCGCTCTGGCTCCATCGAGCACCTTGTGCATTTCCGCATGAGCAGCCTTGCCAGCGTCCTCGAGCAGGCCATCCACGGCCAGCTCGTGCGCCAGCGAGGTCAGTCTCTTGACTGGACGGGCATGCCGCTTCGGCAGGGATTGGGAAGGCAGCGAGAGCAGCTTGTCCCACACCGGCTCAGGGATCGAAGGATTCGGCTTCAACTCGACGGGGTTGATCAGCACGCGGCGGCCCGGCAGGTCGTCGCCACCGTCCCCGCCGGACATCAGCGCCTTGGCGACGTCCTTGACCGAGGCTTCGTCGAAGAACGGAAGCAGGCAATCGACCGAGTTCAGTCGTTCGTTGCCCGGGATCCGCCGCGCCAGTGGTGTGCGCACCATGCGCCCCAGCAGCTGCGTGATGTGCGTCTTGTCCCGAGCGGGCCGGAACGACACCATGACTTCAGCACGCGGGCAGTCCCAACCCGTGCTGATGGCGTCCTTCGCGATCAGGATCCGGACCCACGTCGATTCCTGAACGCGTTCGGGCGAGATGTAGGGCACGGTGTGGCGGCCGAAGGTCTGGGTGGAGTGTTCCCCGAACACATGCGCCACCGCATCCTCGGGCAAGTCCGGCCACTGCGTGAAGATGGTGTCGAGAGCCCGGCCGATGTCGTTGTGATCGGGCGCGTTCGGGACCTGCAGAACCATAAGGGGCAGCACTGTTCCGGCATCGTCTTGCTGCTGGCCATAGGCCTCCCAGGCGGAGGAAATCTCCTTCAGCTTGTCGGTGCCGCGGCGCACCAGCACGGTATCGAACTGGCCCGCCTCTTTCGGCACGTCCAGGATGATCGTGTCCTTCAGAAGACCTGACGCCTGGACCTTGGCGGAATCCACCACCACGTTCGGCAGGGTCGCGCGCCCCGTCATGTCGGTCATTGCGGCGTTGAACCGCTCGACCGTGGCCGAGATGCCCCAGACGACCGGGATGCCGGGGACCGGTCCCGAGCCGTTGATCAACCGCTTGACGATAGTGGTCTTCTCACCCGCGCCGGTCGCGGCGCGCATCCCGCGATGCGCCTCATCGAGCACGAGGTAAAGCGTCAGCGCCGGATCATCGATGGTGTTCTGGATCGTGTCCCAGATGGTGAAGGAGCGACTGTCAGGCATCAGCCGGATCTGGCCGTCTTTCTCGATCCCCTCGTCATCGGGATCGTGTCCGCGCACCAGGAGGCTCGACTTGCTCAGCTTCTGGGTATTCAGGAAATAGACCTTCCCCGGTTCCAGCACCTCGCGCTGGAACGTGCTTTGCACCACCACAAGGTCCGAGATCGAAAGTCTGTCCGATGCCTCGAGCAGGCGGAAGCGCGACTGCTCGTTCAGGGACGGATCATCACTGAACCAGATCACCACTGCACCCGGTTCGGGCTCGATGTCGTAGTTGTCGTCGCCGTGAAAAAGCGCCTCGAACACGGCCGCCGCCATGACGGTCTTGCCCGCACCCGTGGTGGCCGTCAGCGAGAAAGCATGTTTGTCGCCGTCCTCGCGCCAGCGACGCGAGGCCTTCTTGAGGTTCACCAGAACCTCCCGAACGGCTTCTTCCTGATAATCCTTGAGTGTGAACTTCATGGCTCAGCGGCCCATCGAAAAGCGGAAATTGGAGAGGTAGGACTCGTAGAGCCGCACCGGTTCGACGCTGTCGGGCAGTGCTCGCGCCACCGCCTGAAACCGGCGGTCGTCATCTGTCACGACGTAGGCGATGCGCAGGGTCGGCTGGGCGGCGGCGGCATCGCAAAACGCGGCAGCGCGGTCCAAGTCGACGAGCAGACCGTAGGTGTCGGCCAGGTCCCAGCCGTTGGCAGGAAGATCGTCGATGCGGCGCCCCTCCGATCCGGCGCGCATCCACAACAGCGGCGCAATGCGCTGGAAGGCGAGGTTGTGGCTGACAGCGACCGGCGCTTCGTACGTCAGCGTGAAGAACTCGGCGTTCTCCTTAAATCCTTCAGCCATCGGGAATTCGTCGGTGAACTTGTAGTCGCCCTTTATGGCCTTGCCTTCGGGGGTTTTGCCGGTAATGGCGGCCGCGATGCGCGGCTTGGTGATATAATCGCAGATGCCCCATTGCTCCCATTTCGGATCACCAGGGCGTAGGCCCTTGCTGCGCAAGGAGGCCTGTTCATCCGCACCGGCCTCGTTGTTTGTGACCGAGATGCACTGCCGATTCCCGTTATCTTGACGGTTGAGCCGCATCACCGAATGGGCTGTTGTTCCGGAACCGGAGAAGAAGTCGAGGATAATAGCGTCGGGTTTCTCTTTAACAAAGAAGCGGAGAGCATCCTCGACGGCGTAAAGCGACTTCGGGAATGGAAACTTTCGTTTTGGAATGAAGTATTCGAGCAACCCGGATCCATGCTCTGAAGCATTGTGGGAAGCTATTTTCCACTGAGTGGGTGCAATTCGGCTGTCCTCATCCTCCTTCCTATAAGCAATCAATGAGCCATCGTCAGCTCGGCCGACTAGGTCATATGAATCAGACTGCGCGTCTCTGTAAGCACCATCTGGAAGGTAGTTCACGACAAATCCGTAAGCCGTTGGCCGGCCGAGACGGATCCTGCCTTGCTTGATTCGTTCTCTAAGTTCGCCAGCAGAGATTTGCCAGCGCCCCTGTGAGCCATCGCGGCGGATTGGCAGAATGGTAACCAATCCCTCGGTAATCCTCCCCGAAAGTAAGGGGCTTCATAAGTAGAATTTTCTCGGCAAGATGAACGAGGAGATTTCGAATGAAGACAAGCAGATACACTGAGGCTCAGATCATCGCGATCCTGCGGCAGGCTGA
>NZ_JACJFU010000036.1:0-20507 GCF_014164635.1 Paracoccus sp. MC1854
CCAGCCCATGGTCGCGGTCGATCATCGTCCTGCGCCCGGCAGCAGACCGGCCCCGGCCCGAGCGCGCCGGACAAGAAATCCTTCCCCGGCGTCAGCTCGCCGCTCTTCGCGTGCAGCGTGCTCACGTCCACCGCCGATGCCGGATCCACCGCGGCCGCCCCCCCGCGCCCCGGACACCCCGGAGGCGCCGTCCAGGCGCTGCCTGCGCTACTGCGTGGCCTGGGTCCGGATGCACGTCGAACTGCCCGGCCAGTCCGGCCGGCGTCTTCCCGTCCTTGATGGCGGCAAGCGCTGCCTGCGCCTTGAAAGCCGGGCTGTGGTTCCGGCGCGGTCGTCTGCTCATGGCCTCTGCCCGCCCCCGGCATCATGCCGAGGACGCCCGGATGATCCACTCAACCCCCCTGTGCAGATTGCCCGAGCCGGATCTCCTGACTCCAGCCATAACTCGCGGATGAACAGGACAGGTGCGTGAAGGTCTTTGCTCTCTTCGACCAACGCATTCTTGACCTCTCGCGCCCACCATCATGTTCTGGCTATGAAGCGTGACAAGGCGCTTTCGGGGGAAAGAACATGCTGCCACTGCTTCTGACCTATGACGGATGCAGGCATCTGCTAAGCTGGCCGGGAGCGATCGATGCTTTGCGCGAAGGGCACCGGCTGCCTCGTCCCCAGCAGGGAGATGTGCTTCTTGGCAGCGATAAGGGCCAGCTTCTGAACCGCGCTGCCTGGATCAAGGGACTTGGCTTTGCAATCAAGGGCGACAGCGTGTTCCCCGGGAACGCGCGGGCGGGAATGCCTTCGATACAGGGAGCGGTGCTGCTTTATGATCCCCGCCATGGCGCCGTGCGGGCGGTGATCGAGAGCAGGCTTGTCACCCAGTACAAGACAGTCGCGGACTCGGTCCTGGGGGCGCAGTGTCTCGCGCGCCTCGACAGCCGCCACCTGGTCATCATCGGCGCCGGGATGGTCGCATCGACCCTCGCGCAAGCCTATGACGCGATGTTCCCGGACCTTGAGCGCATCTCGATATGGTCCCGGCGGCCCGAGCAGGCGCATGCCCTTGCCGCGACGCTTGGCAGCCTCGGGGCCGCGGTGGCAGCCGTCACCGATCTGCCCGAAGCGCTGCGGACGGCGGACATCGTCTCGGCCGCGACCATGGCGCGGGAGCCTGTCCTGCTGGGAAAATGGGTTCGGCCCGGTACGCATGTGGACCTGGTCGGGGCCTTCACGCCAGAAATGCGCGAAGCGGATGACGCGATGATCGCGGCTTCGCTGGTTTATGTCGATTACGTCGACACGGTCGTGGACCGGATCGGAGAGTTGATGCAGCCGATCCGATCCGGCGCCATCACCCGCGGGCATGTTCGCGGCGACCTTTACGACCTGGTCGCGGCCAACGATTCCAGCCGCCAGTCCGCCGACCAGATCACCCTGTTCAAGAACGGCGGCGGCGCGCATCTGGACCTTATGATCGCCGATTACGTCCTCAATGCCGTGACGGCAGCCGAGGCGCCGGCTGGGGCCGCGCAGGACGGGGCGCAGCCTCACCGCGCGAGTGGCTGAGCCGAGGTCAGGCGGGCCGAGGGCTCAAGTCGAAGCAGGTCCGGTTGTCGGCGATGTCGCGCTGCATCCGGTCGAGTATCCAGGTGACAAATTTCTGCGTCGCAGAGGACAGCGGTTTTCGCTTTGGGGCAATCAGGTGGATCGACTTTCCCGTGCAGTAGCCGAGGTCGCCGACGCGCCGCAGGGCGCCCGACTGCATCTGGTCCATGACGAGGTGCACCCAGCCCAGTGCGATACCCTGGCCCAAGGCCGCCGCGCCGATCGAATTCAGCGCGTCGCTGAAGACGAAGGTCTCGCTCACCATGTCGCAGGGCAGCCTGTTCGCGGCCAGCCACTCGTGCCAGCTGCAGCGCACCCTGTTCTTCTCGCGGACATGGATCAGCTTCAGGTCCTGCATGTCGCAGGCCGGCAGGTCGGTGCAATGCCGCTCGATGTATGAGGGGGCCGCCACGGGAAAGATGATCTCGGGGGTCAGCGGCCAGTTGTGCAGGTCGTTCCAGCCTCCGTCCCCCAGCCGGGCCGACAGATCTATGCCGTTGGTGAACAGGTCCATGTCATCATAGGTGCTTTCCTCCAGGGACAGCCTGATCTCGGAATGAAGCTCGCTGAATTCGCTCAGCCGGGGCAGCAGCCACAATTGCAGGAACGAGGCCGAGAAGGCTGCGCGCACGACCTCGTGCCGGTCTGTGCGCCGCATCGAGGTGATCGCGGCATGAAGCGCGTCAAAGGCGCTTTCGGTCTCGTGGTAAAGGCGCTTGCCTTCGGGCGTGAGCTCCAGCCGCATATGGTTTCGGTGGAACAGCTTGAACCCCAGCGCGGCCTCGAATTGCCGGATCGTCTTGCTGACCGCGGGCTGCGAGACGTTCAGTTCGGCCGCTGCGGCCGTGAAGCTGCCGCGGCGAGCGGCGGCCTCGAATGTGAACAGGTAGTTGGCGGAAGGGATGTAGGCTCTGACCCGATGCATAACTTCAGGTTATGCGGACCGGAACCCGTAAGCAACTGCACCGACGCGGCCCGTCGGCCTAGCGTTCCAGGCAAGAAGATGTGAGGTGCAGATGCAGAACCATGCGCGCGCGGTAGTGATCGGAGGCGGCTGCGTCGGTGCCGGCATCCTTTATGGCCTGACCAGGCGGGGATGGACCGACGTGGTCCTGCTCGAGCGGACGCAACTGACCGCTGGATCAACCTGGCACGCTGCCGGCCTGATCCCCAGCTATGCGCGCGACCGCTCGATCGGGATCATGATCCAGAAGTCGATCGAGATCTACGAGGGGCTGGAGGCCGAGACCGGCATGCCTGTCGGCTGGCACAAATGCGGTCAGTTGCGGCTCGCCAAGTCGGCCGAGCGGCTGAACGAATACCACAGCTACATGGATGTCCACCACAATCAGGGCATCCGCGCCGAGATGCTGGACGCACGGCGGGTCAAGGAACTCTGGCCGCTGCTGCGCGACGACGAGGAGATGCTGGGCGCGCTCTACCACCCGGACGACGGGCATATCGCCCCGGCCGACGTGACCATGGCGATGGCGCGGGGTGCGCGGGACCGCGGCGCGAAGATCCATCAGAACACCGAGGTCAGGTCGGTCAGCCGCACCGCCACGGGCGAATGGAAGGTCGTGACCAGCCAGGGCGAGATCCTGTGCGAGCATGTGATCTGCGCCACGGGCAACTATACGCGCCAGACCGGCGCCATGTTCGGGCTGGAGATCCCGGCGATCCCGATCATCCACCAGTACTGGATCACCGAGGCGGTGAACGAGATCCGGCAGCGGAAGGAAGCCGGCCTGCCCGAGATGCCGATCCTGCGCGACGAGCGCTTCGAAGGCTATCTGCGCGAGGAAGGCGACGGGCTGATGTTCGGCCCCTACGAGCGGACCGAGCATCTGCAACTGTTCGCCGAGGACGGCGTGCCGGAATGGTTCGGCGCCGACCTGATGGAGGAGGATTTCGATTCCGTCGCGACCAACTGGGAAACCGCGATCGAAAGCGTCCCCCTGCTGGGCCGGGTGGGCATCAAGGCCAATGTCCGCGGCCCCTTCCAGATGACGCCGGACGAACTGCCGCTGATGGGCAAGGCCTGGAATGTGCCCAACCTGTGGCTGGCCGAGGGCGTTCCCGGCGGCATCCTCTGGGGTGGGGCGCTGGGCTACTACCTGTCCCAGCAGATCGTCGAGGGCGGCAACGAGATCGACACCTCGGTGCTGGAGCCGCGCCGCTTCGGCGACCATGCCAACAAGAACTGGACCAGGCCCAAGGTCCGCGAGGCTTGGGGAACCCATGCCGAGCAGCATTTCCCCGGCGAGGACCGCCCGGCCGCGCGCCCGGCCAAGACCGCGCCATCCTATGACTTCCTCGACCGCAGGGGCGCGGTCTGGGGCGTCCTGAACGGCTGGGAACACCCGAACTGGTTCGCCCCCGAGGGCGTCGAGCAGAAGAACCAGTACAGCTGGCGCTGGACCGAGAAGGGGCGCTATGTCGGCCAGGAGGTCAGGGCGGTGCGCGAGGCCGCCGGCATGGTCGAGATGACCTTCATGGCCAAGTTCGACGTCTCGGGCCCGGGCGCCGCGGCTTGGCTAGACGGCATCCTCGCCAACAGGCTGCCGAAGGTGGGACGCGCGAATCTCACCCACATGCTGACGGATCGCGGCACGGTGCTGGCGGAATATGTCTTGGCCCGGCTGGAAGAGGACCGGTTTTTCTTGGTGGGCACGCCTTCGGCCGAACGCTACTACTTCGATGAGCTGGCGCGGCGGCTGCCTTCGGACGGATCGGTCGCGCTGCGCAATGTCAGCAACGAACGGGCCGGCCTTGCCGTCGTCGGGCCGAAGGCGCGCGAGATCCTCGCCCCCCTGACCGGACAGGGGCTGGAGAATGCCGATTTCCCGTGGTTCGGCGTGCGGAACGTCAATCTCGGCCTTGCCAGCGACGTGCGGATGCTGCGCGTCAACTACGAGGGCGAGTTGGGCTGGGAAATCTATTGCCCGATCCAGTACCAGCGCGGGTTGATCGAGCTGATCCACGCCGAAGGCCAGAAGCACGGCATGCGGCTGGTCGGCACGCAGGCGCTGGAATCGCTGCGGCTGGAAAAGTCCTACCGCTCGATGTTCCGCGACATGAACGGGGAACTGACGGCCTGGGAAAGCTCGCTCGACCGTTTCATCGCGATGGACAAGGGCGATTTCACCGGCCGCGCGGCGCTGGAGGGTGCCAAGGCGGCCGGTGTCGCGCAGCGGACCGTCACCGTCAGCATCCCGGCGGAAGACGGAAGCGTCTGGGGCGGCGAAAGCCTGTTCCATGAAGGCCGGTTGGTTGGCCGCCTGACCTCTGGCGGTCATTCCTATACCTTCGGCCATGACATCGGAATCGCGCTGGTCCCGGTCGAACTGGTCAAGGTCGGGCAGAGCTTCGACCTGACGGTGCTTGGGGCACCGCGCAAGGCCACGCTGATCGACGAAAGCCCCTACGACCCCACGTCCGCGCGGGCGCGGGTGTGACAATCCGGATACGAAAGGGAGTTGTTCGATGAAGGTTCTTGTGCCTGTGAAGCGGGTGATCGACTACAACGTGAAGGCGCGGGTGCGTGCGGACGGGTCGGGGGTTGATCTGTCGAACGTGAAGATGTCGATGAACCCCTTTGACGAGATCGCGGTCGAGGAGGCGATCCGTCTGAAGGAGAAGGGGGCGGCGTCCGAGATCGTGGTGGTGTCGATCGGGGTGAAGCAGGCGGCGGAGACGATCCGCACGGCGCTGGCGATGGGCGCCGACCGCGGCATCCTGGTGGTGGCCGCGGACGACGTGCACCAGGACATCGAGCCCCTGGCGGTGGCCAAGCTGCTGAAGGCCATCGTCGCCGAGGAGCAGCCGCGACTGGTGCTGATGGGCAAGCAGGCGATCGACAACGACATGAACGCCAGCGGCCAGATGCTGGCGGCACTGCTGGGCTGGGCGCAGGCGACGCAGGCCGGCAAGCTGGAAGTCGAGGGCGAGAAGGCCACCGTCACGCGCGAGATCGACGGCGGGCTGCAGGTGATCGAGGTGCGTCTGCCCGCGATCGTGACCGCCGACCTGCGTTTGAACGAGCCGCGCTATGCGAGCCTGCCCAACATCATGAAGGCCAAGAAGAAGGAACTCGTCGAAAAGACCGCCGGTGACTACGGTGTGGACGTCTCGCCGCGGCTGACGGTGGTCAGGACCGCCGAGCCCGAGGGGCGCAAGGCGGGGGTCAAGGTGGCCTCGGTCGACGAGCTGGTGTCGAAACTCAAAGCTGCGGGGGTGGTGTGATGGCGGTGCTGCTGCTGGCCGAGATGGCCGAGAACGGGCTGAACCGGGACGCGACGGCCAAGGCCGTGACGGCGGTGACGCCGCTTGGGGACGTGACCGTGCTGGTCACGGGCGAGGGCGCGCAAGCGGCCGCCCGGGAGGCCGCGCAGATCGCGGGCGTGGCGAAGGTGCTGGTGGCCGAGGACGCGGCCTACGCCCACCGCTTGGCCGAGCCGATGGCGGCGCTGCTGGTGGAGCTTGCGCCGCAGTTCAGCCACATCGCCGCCCCGGGCACCACGGATGCCCGCAACGTCCTGCCGCGGGCCGCGGCGCTTCTGGACGTGATGGTGATCCCCGAGGTCAGCCGGATCGTGGACGCCGACACCTTCGAGCGCGGGGTCTACACCTCGGCCGCGATCCAGACGGTCAAGTCCTCGGACCCGGTCAAGGTGCTGACGGTGCGCATCGCCAGCTTCGACGCGGCGGGCGAGGGTGGCTCGGCCCCGGTCGAGGCCGCCGCTGCCGCCGCCGACCCAGGGCTGTCGGCCTGGGTCGAGGACCGGGTGGCGGCCTCGGACCGCCCCGAGCTCACCTCGGCCAAGCGCATCGTCTCGGGCGGGCGGGCGATCGGGTCCAAGGAGAACTTCGCCCTGATCGAGGCCTTGGCCGACAAGCTGGGCGCGGCCGTGGGGGCAAGCCGGGCCGCGGTTGATTCGGGCTATGCCCCGAACGACTGGCAGGTGGGCCAGACCGGCAAGGTGGTGGCGCCCGAGCTTTACATCGCCGCCGGCATCTCGGGCGCGATCCAGCACCTCGCGGGGATGAAGGACAGCAAGGTCATCGTCGCCATCAACAAGGACGAGGAGGCCCCCATCTTCCAGGTCGCCGACTACGGACTGGTGGGGGACATCTTCACCGTGCTGCCGGAGATGACAGACCGGCTCTGATGCGCGAGGCTGAGCCTTGCCGGGCCTCTGACGGGGGAAGGCATGAATCCAGATCAACCGGAACATGGTGAATGACTCACGCTCACACGTCTGACCCGCAGGGCTTCATCCGGATCGAGAACCTGGCGAAGCGGTATGGCAGCCACACCGTTTTCCAGGGGATCAGCTTTGACGTCCACAAGGGCGAAGTTCTCGCCATCATCGGTCCCAGCGGCTCGGGCAAGAGCACGCTGCTGCGCTGCATCAACTTCCTCGAGACCCCGGATGCGGGCAGGATCACCGTTGCCGGGAACCGGGTGGATGCCGGCGGGCCGATCAATGCCGCGCAATGCCGCAAGCTGCGGTCGCGGGTGGGAATGGTCTTCCAGTCCTTCAACCTGTTCCCGCATCTCAGCGTCATCGACAACATCGCCCTTCCCCAGCGGCGGGTGCTCGGGCGTTCCGCAGCCGAGGCCCGGCAGCGGGCGGCGGAACTGCTGGAACGGGTCGGGCTGGCCGACAAGGCCGACAGCTACCCGGCCCGCTGTTCCGGCGGCCAGCAGCAGCGCATCGCCATCGCCCGCGCCCTCGCGCTGGACCCCGAGGTGATGCTGTTCGACGAGCCCACCTCGGCCCTGGACCCCGAATTGGGGCTGGAGGTCCTGGCGGTCATGCGCGAACTGGCGGCAAGCGGGATGACCATGATCGTCGTGACCCACGAGATGAGCTTCGCCCGGAACGTCTCGGAAAACGTCATGATCATGGCGGACGGCAAGATCCTGGAACATGGCCCCTCGCGCGAGGTCATGGACGATCCGCGGCACGAGCGCACCCGGCGCTTCCTCAGGGCGGTGACGGACCGATGACCGAGACGTTTCGGATTCTGCTGCAGGGACTGCCCGTCACCATCGCGCTGACGCTGGGCGCCTTCCTGCTGGGCGCGGCGCTTGCCGTTCCCCTGACCGCGATGCGGGTCGCGGGCAACCCGGTGCTGCGGTTGCTTGCCGCATTCCTGATCCAGTTCGTCCGGGCGGTCCCGCCGCTGCTGTGGCTGTTCCTGATCTTCTTCGGCATCGGCATGACCTTTGTGCCGGTCGATCCCTTCCCGGCGGCCCTGATCGGGCTGACCCTGATCGCTGCCGCCAACCTGGCCGAGATCTATCGCGGCGCCCTGTCCTCGATCCCCAGGGGCCAGTGGGAGGCAACCACCGCCCTGGGCATGGGGCGCGCCTCGACCCTGGCCGAGATCATCATGCCTCAGGTCTTCCGCGTCGCCTTGCCCAGCGCCGCGACCTACCTGATCGGCCTGATGAAGGAAACCGCCATCGCCTCGACCATCGGGGTGTCCGAACTGGTGTCCCGCGGCAACCAGGTGACCCAGCTGACCTCGCGCGGACTCGAGACCTTCGCGGCGGTGGGCCTGCTGTTCATCGCCCTCAGCCTGCCGCTGGCTTGGGCATCGCGCAGGCTGGACCGGGCGCTGAGAGAGAAGGTGGCGCGCTGATGTTCCCGACCCAACAGGAATGGGCATCATGGATGCCGCAACTGCTGACCGGCCTCAAGGTCAGCCTGCAGGTCGCTGGCGCCAGCATCGCCATCGGCCTGGTGCTGGGACTGGCGCTGGCGCTTGGGGTGATGTCGCGGCGGGCGTGGGTGCGGGCGCTGTCGCTGCTGGTGGTCGAGATCGGGCGCGGCGCCCCGGCGCTGGTGCTGCTGCAGTTCGTCTATTTCGGCCTGCCGAACGCCGGCCTGACCCTGGGCAGCTTTGCGGCCTCGGTCGTCGCGCTGGCTTGGAACACCGGCGCCTATACCAGCGAGATCATCCGCGCCTCGATCCAAGCGATCCCGCAGGGCCAGCGCGAGGCCGCCTTGGCCCTGAACCTCAGCCCCCGGTCCGAGATGATGGACGTGATCCTGCCGCAAGCGATGCGGATCGCGCTGCCGCCGCTTCTGGGCTTCGCGATCCTGATCTTCCAAGGCACGACGCTGTGCTTCACCATCGCGCTGCCGGAACTGGTCAGCCGCGCCTACAACATCGGATCGAACACCTTCCGCTATCTGCCGGCAATCGTGGCTGCGGGCAGTCTTTATGTCGCCATCTGCCTTCCGGCCAGCGCCATCGTCAGCCACATGGAGCGCAGGGCGTCCAGACATGCCACATCATGATCCAACAAGCGAGGTAACGAGGATGACGTCTTTCAAGCATTTGCTGATCGGCGCGGTCGGGCTGGCCATGGCCGGCAGCGCGAGCTTCGCGCAGGACTGCCCGACCGGGCTCGAGACGGTCAGGGAAGGGACGCTGACCGTCGCCGTCACGACCTTCGCGCCCTACAGCTTCATGGATGCCGGCAACCAGCTGAGCGGCATCGACGGCGATATCGTCAACGCCATCGCCGAGAAGCTCTGCCTGACGGTCGCGCCGCTGGTCGTCGATCCGGCGGCGGCGATCCAGTCCGTGATCGCGGGCCGAGCCGACCTGACCACCGGCGACTGGTACCGGACGGTCGAGCGGTCGCGGGTCATGTCCTTCAGCGACCCGATCTATCTGGACAGCATGGGCATCTATTCCCGGTCCGGCACCGCGAAGGTCGAGGACCTGGTCGGGCAGAAGGTCGGGACCGTGCAGGGCTATCTGTGGGTCGCCTCGCTGCAGGAACTGCTGGGCGATGACCTTCAGCTTTATCCCAGTTCGGTCAATCTTCAGCAGGACCTGAAGTCGGGGCGGATCGACTTTGCGGTCGATGGCGCGGCGCCCGGCCAGATCGCGATGCAGCGGGGCGAGATGGGTGATCTCAAGGTGGCAATCTCGGAGCCCGACGAGCGTGTGCCGGCCTCGATCCAGCCCGCGCAGGTGGGCTTTCCGATGAACAGGAATGCCGATGGCCTGGTCGAAGCCGTCAACGGTGCCCTCGCGCAGCTGAAGGACGAGGGCAGGATCGTCGAGTTCCTCGGCAAATACGGCCTTGGACCCGAGTTCGCCGAGGTGGGCGAACCGCGCCTGGTCGAGTGAACAGCGGCTGCCTGCCATCCCGGCAGGCAGCCTTTTCCACCCCGAGAGTTCTTCTCCGATCCAAGGCTCACGAAATCCTTGGCGGACCGGCATGGGTGAGCCGCACGATATCCTGCTCGGATGCGCGACGCGGACGGTGCAGTCAGCCCTGAGCAGAAACTGGATCATAGGTCTTCCCAAGAGGGGAGAGCAGCCAATGACTGTGCAGGTCTTTCCGCGCAGGGCAGGAAAACGCGTCGGCAGCATCAGCACCCCGAGCGGCGTGCAGGGCACCATGCCCCGCTGCCCCCTTGCCAGTCGGCCGGAGGTGGAAGTCCCGAACCCCCCATGTCCTTGCTGGGCACGATCAGGTCGATCAGCCCATCACGTCCAGATGCGCCGGCAGGGGCAGTTGCAGCAGGACGCCGGCTACGTCCGGGTCTGGGTTCATCTCGCTCAACAACTCGGCCACCTCGGCCTGCATCGCCTTCGCGGGCAGGCGGTGATGCAGGCTGCAATGCCAACCTCGTGGCAGTTGCGGATCTTTTTGCGAACATCGGATCTCCGATGCCGCGTCGTTGCCGACCAGAACCACCGCCAACTTGGGGGCGCTGCCGGGCAGAGCTGTCACCCGTTGCGCAACAGACCGCGTGATCGAGGAGGCAAATGCCTTCCCTTTGAGGGGTTCAACCATGTTCCAGGGTCCTGCGGGAGGGTCAGATACAGCCGCTGCAGGATCGCTGCCGCACCGCATCTCGCAGATAGCGGATCAGCGTATTGAGGTCATGGACAGGCAGCCCGGTCCGGTCCTGTATCGCGGCCGCATAGGGAGGCAGGTCCGAGCATTCGAGCAGGATCGCGCAAAGGTCAGTGGTCTCGGCCTGCATCCTCGCAGCGACGCCCAGGACCTCGGCCTCGATGGCCGCACTGTCGAGCGCACCCTTTTCCTCGAGGATGGTGGTGCGGAACTCGCCGCAGCCTTCCATGCCGTAAATGACGCGCGGGATGTCTTCGCGGATTTGACGGGCTGCGAAGTGGCAATGCGTCAGCCGCGCGCTGTTGGCGGTGATGATGCCCACCGTGCCCCTGCAAAGGGCGTGGATCATCGGGGTTTGCAGCAGGCTCGACAGGCGACCGGGATGCCGACCGAGGCCGCGACCTTCTGCTGGAACAGAGCCATGAAGCCGCAGGCGTCGGTGATCGCCCGCACCACGCCCGCGCCTCAAGCTCCTGCGCGGCCTTGATGAAGACCTCGGCCAGCGCCGGGTCCCGCTGGTTCAGCGGGCGGTCGATCGAGGCCCCGCGGACCTCCTGGTAGCGGACGGAAAAGGGAAAGCTGGTGGGGTTGCCGACGTTTTCGGGCACGCAAGGGAGGGCAGCATCAACGATCAGGATGCCTGTGCCCGCGCCACATCAGGACTGCCGCCTGTCGCGGATCTTGCTGGCTGTCCCCCGACGTGGAAAGCTAGGGTTTGGCCCGTGCGGTCCATGCCCATGCTTTCCACGGCGTCTTCCTGAAGGGCAACAGGACCATTGCCTTCCCTCCGACGACGTACCCGTATCCCCGCGACCATATGCACTGATCGCGATGCGGCCGGAAGGGGTGGACCGTCCTGCGCGCGCCAAGGCGAGGATGCCCCGGGCGCGACTTCATTCCGAATGCGAACCAGGTCGTGAGAAATGCTCGCTGGCCTTGGAATGCGCGGTGGTCGAAGACGATCCGCGACTTCCCAGAAACCACCTGATCATCTGTTCCCGAGGCACGACATGCTCAACGATCCCCGCTCTCACGGCCTCTGGGAAAGAACCGCCCCTGCTGCGCCCGTGACCCGCATCCTTGACCACGACCTGTCCGCCGATGTCGTCATCGTCGGGGCGGGCTACACCGGCCTTTCGACGGTGCTGCACCTTGCCGAGAGGGGCGTGGACGCCGTGGTGCTGGAAGCCGTCGAGATCGGCTTCGGCGGTGCCGGGCGCAACGTGGGGCTGGTCAACGCGGGCATGTGGGTGATGCCCGAGGAACTTGTCCGCACGCTCGGGCCGGATCACGGCAACCGGCTGATCGACTTCCTGGGCGAGGGGCCGTCTCATGTCTGGGATATTGTCAGTCGCTATGGCATCGACTGCGAGGCAAACCACGTCGGCACATTTCACGCAGGTGTTGGCAAGGCCGGGCTTGCGGAACTGGCCGAGCGAGCGCGTCAGTGGCGCAGCCGTGGTGCGCCGGTCGAACTGCTGGACCGCAAGGCGACCGCGGCGATGATGGGAACCACAGCCTATGCGGGGGCGCTGCTGGACCGGCGGGCAGGCACCATCCAGCCGCTCGCCTATGCGCGGGGTCTCGCGCGGGCGGCCATCGGCAATGGCGCGCGCATCTTCACCTCCTCGCCCGTGACCGGGCTTCAGCGCGAGGGCGCGGGCTGGCGGCTGGTGACGCCCAAGGGCAGCGTGCGGGCGCCGCGCGTGGTCTTCGCCACCGATGCCTATACCCGCCACCTGATGCAGGACATCCGCCGGCAGCAGGTCTTCCTGCCCTATTTCAACTTCGCCACCCGGCCGCTGCCCGACGAGGTCGCCCGCAGCATCCTGCCCGGTCGGCAGGGCGTCTGGGACACCAGGGAGGTCCTGTCCTCATTCCGCTTCGACCGGCAGAACCGGCTTGTCTTAGGCTCGGTCGGGGCGTTGCGGAACACCGGGACGGCCGTCCACCGGGGCTGGGCGCGCCGCGCGCTGCGGCGGATCTATCCACAGATCGCGTCGGTCGAGTTCGAGGCGGAATGGTACGGCACCATCGGCATGACCCGCGACAACCTTCCGCGCTTTCACAGGCTGGACGAGGGCATCTTCAGCTTCTGCGGCTACAACGGACGCGGCATTGCGCCGGGCACGGCCTTCGGCCGCTTCATGGCCGCCTGGCTGCGGGGCGCGCGGACCGATGCCGACCTGCCGCTGCAACCAACCGCGCCCCAGCCGGTCCGCTTTGCGGGGATGCGCTCGGCCTGGTACGAGGCCGGGGCGCAGGTGGTCCACCTGGCCGACGCACGGATCTGAAGCGCCGTCGGGTCAGCCACTCGCGGCTGGTTCACCTTGTCCGACCTGTCGGGTGATCCAGGCGGTGAAGCCTTGGAGCAAGAAATCGGAGCTGCGTTCCTCGGCCACGACGATCCAGTAGCCCTGGTCGGTGTCCAGCGGCTCGCCCGCGATGACCTTCAGGTCGCCCTGGGCGATCTCGCGCTCGATCAGGTAGCTGGGCAGCAGGGCCGCGCCCATGCCCGCGGTCGCCGCCTCGATCAGCAGCGAGAACTGGTCGAAGCGGTGCCCCCGGAAGCCGTCCGCCATGTCGCCGCCGTTTGCGGCAAGCCATTGCGGCCACAGCATCGGCCGCGAGTCGAGATGCAGCAGCGGCATCGTCCCCGGCAGGGTCGCGCCGTCCGCGAGCAGCCCGGGCGCCACGACGGCCAGCACCGTTTCGGTGCACAGGAAGCTGCAGGTCGCCCCCGGCCAGACCGGCTTGCCGTAATGGATCGCGACATCCACCCCCGCCTCGGCCAGATCGAAGCTGCCCGAGCGCGAGATGATCGTCGCCTGCATCCCCGGATGGGCGGAAAGGAAATCCGGCAGGCGGGGCATCAGCCAGCGGCTGCCGAAGGTGGGCAGCGTCGCGATGGTGAGATGCCCGCTCACGTCGCGGGCGCTGGCCGCGCGCAGGGTCAGGCGCTCGACATCCGACAGCAGGCGCTCGATCTCGGGGCGCAGGCGTTCGCCCAGGCTGGACAGCACGACGCGCTGGCGCACGCGCTGGAACAGCGCCACGCCAAGCTGGGCTTCAAGGTCCTTGATCTGCCGGCTCACCGCGCTTTGCGTCAGGTTCAGCTCGACGGCGGCGCGGGTGAAGCTGCCATGCCGCGCCGCGGCCTCGAAGGCCTGCAGGGCGGTCAGGTCGGGCATCATGCTGCGGCTCAACTTCATTCCGGACTCGCATCAACCAAGTATCAAACAGCGCGTTTCAGGGCCTGCTTTCCGCGCTATGCAGATGAAACAACCTTCTGACAAGCACAGGGGCATGTCGTGACCCGCAGCAGCAAAGTTTCCCCGGACCATATCCGTGCCCGCTTCTCGGCCGCCATGTCGGCCATGTACCGCGAGGAAGTGCCCGCCTATGGCACGCTCATGGCGCTGGTGGCGCAGGTCAATGCCGAGGTGCTGGAGCGCGACCCGCAATTCGCCGCCGACCTGGCCGAGACGGACCAGTTGGGCCGCATCTCGGAAGAGCGGCACGGCGCGATCCGCGTCGGCACCGCGCAGGAACTGGCGACAATCCGGCGCCTTTTCGCGGTCATGGGCATGCTCCCGGTCGGCTATTACGATCTCAGCGAGGCGGGCGTTCCGGTTCATTCCACCGCCTTCCGCCCGGTGGGCGAGGCCGCCCTGCGCACCAACCCGTTCCGCGTCTTCACCTCGCTCCTGCGGCTCGACCTGATCGCGGACGCGGGCCTGCGGGCCGAGGCCGGACAGATCCTGTCGCGCCGCAACATCTTCACCTCCGGCTGCCTTGAGCTGATCTGGAAGGCCGAGGCCGAGGGGGGCCTGGACGAACCCGACGCCGCCCGTTTCGTGGCCGAGGCGCTGGAAACCTTCCGCTGGCATTCCGACGCGCTGGTGTCAATCGATCTTTACAAGCGGCTGCATGACGCCCACCGGCTGATCGCGGACGTGGTGTCCTTCCGGGGGCCGCACATCAACCACCTGACCCCGCGCACGCTGGACATCGACGCCGTGCAGGACCGGATGCCCGCGCATGGCATCACCCCCAAGGCCGTGATCGAGGGGCCGCCCCCGCGCCGCTGCCCGATCCTGCTGCGGCAGACCTCGTTCAAGGCGCTTCAGGAAAACGTCGCCTTTCCCGGCGAGACTGCGGTCGCGGGCTCTCATACCGCCCGCTTCGGCGAGATCGAGGCCCGCGGCATCGCGCTGACGCCCAGGGGTCGCGCCCTTTACGACCGGCTGCTGGATCAGGCCCGCGCCCGGATCGTGCCGGCCGCCGATGGGTCGAACGCGGGCGAATACATGCGGGTCCTGGCCGAGGTCTTCACTGCCTTCCCCGACGACTGGACCGAGATCCGCCGCCAGGGCCTGGGTTATTTCGAATGGTCCCTGACCGGCCGGGGCGAGGTGGCGGGCAACGACCCCGAGGCGCTGCTGGCCGCGGGCGTGCTGCGCTGCGATCCCATCGTCTACGAGGATTTCCTGCCGGTGTCCGCCGCCGGCATCTTCCAGTCGAACCTGGGCGACGGGGCCGTGCAGGAGTTCCGGGCCAGCCCCAACCAGCGCCGGTTCGAAGCCGACCTCGGAGTCGCGGTGCTTGACGAATTCGCCCATTATGCAGCCATCCAGCAGGCGTCCGTGGATGCCTGCCTCAAGGCGCGCCGCGCCGCCTGATCGACGAGGACCGAAGATGAAAGACGAAATCCACGACAAGACCTACAGCATCGCCAGCGACACGCAGGAGGTTCTGGACCGGCTGGGCGTCGATCCGGCGCTTTACACCGGCGGCACGCTGAAGAGCTTTTCGCCCGTCACCGGTGAGCAGACCGCCGCGCTGCCCGAGCATGACGCCGCGGGTGTTGCCGCCGCCATCGGCCGCGCCGCCGAGGCGTTCCGCGTCTGGCGCCAGGTTCCCGCGCCGCGCCGGGGCGAGCTGGTCCGTCTGCTGGGCGAGGAACTGCGTGCCGCCAAGGCCGACCTCGGCCGCCTTGTCTCGATCGAGGCGGGCAAGAGCCCGTCCGAGGGCCTGGGCGAAGTGCAGGAGATGATCGACATCTGCGACTTCGCCGTCGGCCTATCGCGGCAGCTTTACGGCCTGACCATCGCGACCGAACGCCCCGGCCACCGGATGATGGAAACCTGGCATCCGCTGGGGGTCGTGGGCGTCATCTCGGCCTTCAACTTCCCCGTGGCCGTCTGGTCCTGGAACACGGCGCTGGCGCTTGTCTGCGGCGATCCCGTGGTCTGGAAGCCTTCCGAGAAGACCCCGCTGACCGCCCTTGCCTCGCAGGCGATCCTGGACCGCGCGATTGCCCGCTTCGGCGACGCGCCCGAGGGGCTGTCGCAGGTCATCATCGGCGGCCGCGAGGTGGGCGAGGCGCTGGTGGACGATCCGCGCGTGGCGCTGGTCTCGGCCACCGGTTCGACCCGAATGGGCCGGCAGGTGGGGCCGAAGGTCGCGGCGCGCTTCGGGCGCTCGATCCTCGAACTCGGCGGCAACAACGCGGGGATCGTCACCCCTTCGGCCGATCTCAACATGGCCCTGCGCGCCATCGCCTTTGGTGCCATGGGCACGGCAGGTCAGCGCTGCACCACCATGCGCCGCCTGTTCGTTCATGACAGCGTCCATGACCAGCTCTTGCCCCGCCTCATCAAGGCCTATGCGTCCGTTTCGGTCGGCAACCCGCTGACCACCCAGGCGCTGGTCGGCCCGCTGGTGGACCGCGCCGCCTTTGACGCGATGCAGGCGGCGCTTGAGGCCGCGAAGGCGGCGGGCGGCACCGTTCATGGCGGCGGGCGCGTGACCGACGTGGCCCCTGAAGCCGCCTTCTACGTCCGTCCCGCGCTGGTCGAGATGCCCGCGCAGACCGGCCCGGTGCTGGAGGAAACCTTTGCCCCGATCCTCTACGTCATGCGCTACGGCGATTTGGACGAGGTGATCGCGCGGCACAACGCTGTCGGCGCGGGGCTGTCGTCCTCGATCTTCACGACCGACCTGCGGGAAAGCGAGTGGTTCCTGTCGGCCTCCGGTTCCGACTGCGGGATCGCCAACGTCAACATCGGCACCTCCGGCGCCGAGATCGGCGGCGCCTTCGGCGGCGAGAAGGAGACCGGCGGCGGCCGCGAAAGCGGTTCGGACGCCTGGAAGGGCTACATGCGCCGCACCACGAACACGGTGAACTATTCCCGCGAACTGCCGCTGGCGCAGGGCGTCGTGTTCGACATCTGAGGCCGGGCGATGGACATCAGCACCACCGCATTCCGCCCGGCGCGGCGGATCGAGGATCTCGGCGTGTCCGAGATCCTTCAGATCACGGCCCGGGCCTCGGCGCTGAAGCGCGCCGGGCGGCCGGTCATCATCCTGGGCGCGGGCGAGCCGGATTTCGACACGCCCGACCACATCAAGGAGGCCGCGATCGCGGCCATCCGCCGGGGCGAGACGAAATACACCGCGCTCGACGGCTCGCCCGAGCTGAAGCGGGCGATCCGCGGCAAGTTCCGGCGCGAGAACGGGCTGGACTTTGCCCCGAACGAGGTCACGGCCGCGGCGGGGGCCAAGCAGGTTCTCTACAACGCGATGATGGCCAGCCTGAACGAAGGCGACGAGGTCATCATTCCGACGCCTTGCTGGACCAGCTACTTCGACATCGTCCGCATCTCGGGCGGCACGCCGGTCGCCGTCCCCTGCGGGGCCGACAGCGGCTTCCGCCTGACCGCCGCGGCGCTGGAAGCGGCGATCACCCCGCAGACCCGCTGGCTGCTGCTCAACTCGCCCTCGAACCCCACCGGCAGCGCCTATGGCGAGGCGGACTACCGCCCATTGATCGAGGTGCTGGAACGCCATCCGCATGTCTGGCTGATGGTCGACGACATGTACGAGCATATCGTCTACGATGATTTCCGCTTCGTCACGCCCTTGGCGCTGGCACCCTGGCTGAAGGCGCGCTGCCTGACTGTGAACGGCGTCAGCAAGGCCTATGCGATGACCGGCTGGCGCCTCGGTTATGCAGGAGGTCCCGCCGATCTGATTGCCGGCATGGCGGTCGTGCAGAGCCAGTCCACCTCTTGCCCGTCCTCGGTCACGCAGGCGGCGGCGGTTGCTGCGCTGGATGGTCCGCAGGACTTCCTTCCCCTGCGGCGGGACAGCTTCGCGGCGCGCCGCAACCTCGTGGTGGATGCCCTGAACGCCATCACCGGCATCACCTGCCGCCGCCCTGAAGGTGCCTTCTACACCTTCTCAAGCTGCGAGGGCCTGCTCGGCCGAACCACGCCCGAGGGCCGGCGCATCGACAGCGACCGCGACTTCTGCGCGTGGCTGCTGGAGACCAAGGATGTCGCGATGGTTCCGGGCACGACCTTCGGGCTGCAGGGGCATTTCCGCATCTCTTACGCGACCTCGGAGGCCGAACTGGAGGAAGCGCTTGCCCGGATCAAAATCGCCTGTGCGACCTTGGTCTGATGCGCAGCGTGTACCTGTGATATCAGAGAGATCTGTCTTGAAGCGCAAGGTCTGAAATCTCACGATGGGCCTGACCGAACCGGAGACATCCGAGCATCAGGGGTCCGGTGAGGCGGTAGCGACGTCCGAGATGCCCATCCATCGAAAGCCGCCGTTTGCCCCGCCGCGACGAGCTGCGGCTTCGAAGCCCATACCTGCTGTTCAGACTGGGTGCGGCACGCGTGGAGACAGTGGAGGTGCGGCGAGGCGAGTCCGGCCCATACCAGACGTTCGGCCTGCTCGGATCGAGACGCTTCAGAGCGGCCATTCATGCTTGCCGCCTTGCCGCAGCGAGACGTACGGCAAGGTCGCCGAGAGCAAGCGCGCCTCCAGTGGCTATCCCGTCGAGCGTTCAGTTCGCCTGACCCGGATAGTGGCCAAGCTGAAGTTGAGCTCTGCGGGTCCGTGCCCGGCGGCAAGCTTGGCTATCCTTGGGCGGCGGGCCTGAAAGCCGGCCCATCCCAGTGGCAGGTTTGTCTGCGCGTAATTCTGCGAACGCTGCCTCCCGGCTGGGAACGGCCCGCTTTGCGGCAAGAAACGTCCTGGCCTTTGTCAAAAAGGCGTCGTGATATTGGAAGATGCCGCCATGCCCTGCATCTGGAAACAGGGTCAGTTCGGCGTCTGGAATGCGGCGGGCGAGATCTTTCGAATTCGTGCTTGGCACCATGATGTCGTGATCGCCGTTCGCGACCAGCACGGGCAGGCGGATCGTCTTCAGCAGCTGCGGAGGGCTGCTTGCCCCAGGCGGTGATCGCCTTCAGCTGACAGAGGAACACGGCCGGCGGCACCGCCTTGTCGCGGCCCGAGATGCGTTCCTTGAGCCGCTTGAGGAAGGCTCTGGCGACGCGTCGGCCGTTCGGAGTGGACGTAAAGGACAGATAGGTCTTGGGATCGCGGAATGTGACCAGACCCTTCACGATCAGCGGCCACGACACTGATCCAACCCTGTCGATGCCGGTGCCTCCCGCGGGACCTGTGCCCGCCAGGATGGCGCGGCGGACCAGATCGGGTTCGTCGAGCAGGATCTGCTGGGCGATGAACCCGCCAAGCGCGAAGCCGATCAGGTCGATCCGGTCCAGCCCCAGCGCATGGATGACGGCGGTCGTGTCGGCCGCCATCGCGGCCACCGTCGGCCGCACCTCGCCGCCCGACTCGCCGACCCCCTGGTAGCCGAGTGTGTAGACAGGCGGGTCGGTTGCCAGCCCCTCGACGATACGCGGATCGAAATTGTCGAGGTTCCCACCCCAGTGGTTGAGCAGAACCACGGGCATCCCGCCCTCCGGTCCCAGCCGGCGATAGGCAAAGCGTGTGCCCGCTGCCTCGACATGCCGGGTCGGCGTGGTCTTCCAGTCGGAGTGGCTCGGAATGATGGCCTCATTTTCCTGCTTTCGCAATTTCGTCACTTGAGGTTGATGACAACCTTGCCCTTGGCGCGGCCGGTATCGAGCTACGCCATCGCCTCGTTCAGTTGCTCGAACGGGAAGGTCTGATCGACCACCGGGCGGATGTGACCTTCCTCCATCAGCCTAGCGATCCGGCTGAGCTGCCCGCCATCGGCGTGCATCCACAGGAACGAATAGTCCACGCGGGCTCGCTTCGCCTTGCGCCGGATACCGGCGCTCATCAGCCGCAGCACAAGCCGCGTCACGGCGTTCAGCCTCTGTGCCTTGGCAAAGGCGGGATCAGGCGGGCCGGAGATGGAGATGAGCTTGCCACCCGGCTTCAGCACGTTCAGCGATTTCTCCAGCGTTGTCGCATCGAGGCTGTTCAGAACCACATCATAGCCCGACAGCATCGTCGAGAAGTCCTTCGTCCTGTAATCGACCACCACGTCCGCGCCGAGGCTGCGGACGAGATCGGCATTGCCTGCACTCGCGGTTCTCGCGACGGTTGCGCCAAGATGCTTGGCGAGTTGGATCGCGAGGGTGCCGACGCCGCCCGAACTGGCATGGATCAGGATCTTCCGACCCTTTTTCAGTTTCGCGCGCTCGACCAGCACCTGCCAGGCCGTGAGCCCGACGAGGGGGACGCCCGTGGCCTCCACCATCGAGAGACCGGAGGGTTTGGGCACGAGATTGGCCTCGTTGACCGCGATCCGTTCGGCGAAGGTGCCGATATGACCATCGCGCGGACGGGCGAACACTGCATCGCCCGGTTTGAACCGGCGCACGCCGGCACTCACTGACAGGACGACGCCGGCAAGGTCGTGGCCGAGGACCAACGGGGGCTTGTAGGGCAGGATAGGCTTGAGCGCGCCGTCGCGGATTCTGGCGTCGAGCTGATTGAGCGCGGTCGCGTGGATGTCGATCAGCACCTCGTCGGCAGCCGGCACGGGGTCGGGCACGTCACCGAGACGTAGCGACTGCCCCTTTTTATGGGGTCTATATACTTAGCTAGCCAGAATGACGGCTAGAACGGTTCAAGTGGACACCAGATTCAGTGAGCCGTAAGGTGAATCGAAAGGTGACGGCTACTACCTTCTCACGCGTCTCTAGTCCTCCAA
>NZ_JACJFU010000037.1:0-19749 GCF_014164635.1 Paracoccus sp. MC1854
CCCATCATTGTAGGATTTCCAGTTCGTCGTGCGGTAGCGGGTGGGTTCAGGCCTGGTCATGGCAGGCCCTTAACCCGCTGGACCACTCCAGTGAATCCTTCCGAGGGCAGAGTTCTGCAACAACGCCCCTCGAACCGTGAAAAGCACGGGATCGACTTTGATGAGGCCCAAGCTCTCTGGGATGATCCTTATCTGATCGAGGCCCCCGCCAACGTCACGGATGAGCCGCGCTTTCTGGCGGTCGGCATGATCGGGGCTAGGCATTGGACGGCCGTCTACACATATCGGAGCGACCGGGTGCGGATCATCTCCGTGCGCCGCGCCCGCAAGCAGGAGATCGACCATTATGAAGGCGACTGAATTCGACGAACGCTTCGACGCGGGCGAGGACATGTCTGCCCATGTCGATTGGACCAAGGGGCGCCGCCTCAATGTCGAGGCCAAGCGGGTGAACGTGGATTTCCCGGCATGGGTGGTCGCTAGTCTGGACCGCCAAGCGCAAAAGCTTGGCATCACCCGCCAAGCCCTGATCAAGATGTGGATCGCGGAACGGCTTCAATGATGAAACCAGTCCCGCATTGATGCGGTCTGCCGCAGGGGGAGCCGAAGCTATGCTCTAAGCCAGCTCGAACCCTGCATGACCTTTCTAGCTTTCGACCACGATTGCAGCCTCAATCATCATCAAACCACAGGTGCCGGTTCCGCGGCTGTCGTAGCCACAGCATGCTTTGTAACAATGTCCTGCACATCGCTCGGCCTGAACGCCACGTCCCACGCCCAATGACCGAACCCTCCGAACGAGTTCACAGCTCGGACCCATTCATTCAGTGCGGCGCGTTTGGCCTTGTTCTGCGGACTGTCGACGCCCTTGATCTCGAGCGCCAGCGTCGTGCCGTTGGCAAGGCGGAGGAGGAAATCCGGAACATACCGCCGACGTGAACCGGCCCACATATAGTAGATCTGAAAGCCCAAGTGATCGTTCTTGGCGTATGAGAGAATGTCCTCGCGCTTCTCAAAGACATTGGCCGCATGGCCTTCCCAAGCGGAGTCTCCCACCAGATGGCTAATATGCGACTTGGTGGTCGGAAAGCACGGCTTGGTGGTGTACCAAGTCCGCATCTGGCTGGTGGCGCCGATCGGGTTTTCCTCGTCGAACACCGGCGTCAAGCGTTCCGTATTCTGCTCCGTCACGTTGCTCAGTACATTCTGAACGACGAGGTCGATGTTGAGCGCGATAAGAATTCGCCGCCGAAGCGGGTCGGAGTGAAACAGCGACGGGATCTCGAGACGGTCGGAGTTGAGAAACGCCTCGACGATCCTGACCAGCTGCGCCGCCAGATATTCACGGCTGCCTGAAAAACCATGGCTGAGCTCGGCAAAGGCTTTTCTGGCGGCCTGAAAAACGAGGCGTTGCAGGCGGAAGCCATCCGGTAGCTTCTCAAGATCGATGGAAGTGACCTTGCCCATGTCTGTCGCCCCGCCAAGCGCCGGGGCGAGTTCGGCGCTGATCGGTGTGCTTGCAGGATCGAGGACGAGTGGCTGCACAACACTCCAGTCGATGGTGAGCTCTGGTTTGACGACCGTTTCGACACGCAGCACGTTTGGCCAGCGAAGTTCCAGATCTGCCCGCTCGGGCACGACTTCGATCTGCGTCGTCGGCTTCGGAGGCGGCGGAGCGTCGCCACCTTCTCCGGTTTCCGAGATCGAGAGCGGCACGCCGAAGACGTTGACGTATTCGGGCAAGAACAGACCGTTCTCGTCTGTGTCATAGGACACTCGACGCAATCCACGCCCGACGACCTGCTCGCACAGCAGCTGGGATGTGAAGGCCCGGAGCCCCATAATGTGCGTGACGTTCTTGGCGTCCCATCCCTCCGACAGCATCGCCACCGAAACGACGTTCTGCAGATCCTGACCGGCCGCACCGCGTTTCCCGACGTTGTCCACTATCTCGCGCAGCAATTCCTCCTTCCTTAGGGCGAGGAACTGTTGACGCCGGGTTTCCGGGATGGTCGCCGCGTCGACGATTGCCTTCAGTCGTGCCTCGTAATCCTTGTCGGAAGTCGAGGTTTCGCCGATCTCGGCCTTTTCCAGAACTCTGGAGTCGACCCGAAGTGTCCGGGTCGGTGCATGCAACTCGGGCCAGTGCGCATCACCCTTGTTGAAGTAGGTCTCAATGCGCGCTGCGGTCTCGGTGCGGTTGCAAACCGTCAGCATGACGGGCGGGGAATGATGCCCGGCCTCCCGCCAACGCGTCCGGGTTTCCTGCCAGTCGGCGCCAAGCAGCGTATAGGCGTCCTGAACCAGCTTGGGTAGCGCCTCATAGGCTTCGGCCTTGCGGTTCAGGTCTTCGGAGACGGTCGGGTCGCGGTAAATGTGGTAGAGTTTTGAGCGCAGCGTTTTCGCGTCGGGAACGGCATCATCGCGCACGACGACCCGCGGCGTTTTCACCAGCCCGGCCTCAATCGCGTCGTTCAATCCGAAATCCGAGACGATCCAGTCGAACAGCGCCGTGTCGGTGCTAGCTTTGCCGGTCGGCGCAAAGGGCGTGGCCGACAGGTCAAAACAGCGCTGGATGCGCCGGGTCTTGTGGATGCGGTCCAGACCCTCGATCCAGCGCGTCGCCTCGTCAAGGTCGATACCCTGCTCCTCGGCTACCTTCTTGCTGATCTTCACCTCGGGTGGTTTGCGATAGGCGTGGTGCGCCTCGTCGTTGATGACGATGATGTCCTTGTGCGCCGCCAGCTTGCCCAACACCCGCCGCGTGAAGGCCTCGTCGGACTCGCGCCCCTTCTTGACGACCGAGCGGTCCGCTTCCTTCAGCGGCATCAGCGTGTGCCAGTTCTCGATCAGCACCTCGGCGTGGTTCAGCTTCTGACGCAAGGCCTCGGAGGGGCACAGGTTGAACTCGTCGTAGTAGCTGCCCTCGCGGGGGATCAGCACCTGAAGCCGTTCCCTCACCGTCAGGCCCGGCGCCACGATGAACACGGCGCGGCTGAAATCCTTGTTGCGCTTCGGATAGGTCAGCGCGTTCAACACCTGCCACGTAATGATCATCGCCATCACTGTGGTCTTGCCGGACCCCGTCGCCATCTTGTTGCAGAGCCGCTCCCACACTCCGCCATCGCCCGGGATTGCGATGCCCTGCTTGTAGGCTTCGGCGCCCTCGACCCACCAGATCAACGTCTCGATCGCCTCGAGCTGGCAAAAGTAGAACGGATGCTGCCGCGCTTCACGGTCGTGCCAGTGCTCCAGCAGCTTGCGGGTGACGATAGTCACCCCTGGCCAGCCATCCTCGCGCCACTGATCCACGCGCGTGCGGATTGTGTTCACCAAATCCAGCACCTCGGTGCGCTTAGTGTTGTTGCGCGCGTCAAAGACGTCATAGCTCGCCGGCCGTCGCTCCGGCTTGATCTCCAGCTTGCCGCCCTTGCCTTCGACCCAGTGCTGCGCCGGGCATTCCCACGGCCTGTTGATGATAAGTGACATGGGTCAGTCCTCGAGCCGCATAATCTTCAGCGACTCGATTCCACGGTCGTCCACGATTTTAATAGCGATGCGCCGGTTTTCGCCCGCCTCGAAGGGCAGCGACACCGAGCCGTGGAACTGCTCCAGCAGGTCTTCGTCCAGTTCTGCGCGCACAGTCTTGCGCAGGCGGTTCCAGCCGCCTTTGGCATCCGCCATCGGGAAGAACACCTGATGCGGCATCAGCGAGCGGTTGTCGTAATCCACGTCCAACGACCACATGGCGATCTGCTTTGTACCGCCGGAAACCAGATCCCCCTTGCGCGGGTCGAAATAGTCGAAGCCGTTGACCTCGACCTCCCACAGGCCGTCCTTACGTTTGCGCAGGTCCACATCGGGCTGGCCCATCAGCCAGAACGACTGGTTGGAGCTACGGCCCTTCTTCAGATCCTCGGTCAAGAGGTCGGTGTTCATCTGCGCCTTGAGCAGCGTCACGCCCGGCCAGTTTACCTCGTCGATGTCCTTCGCCGCCTCGGGGTCGAAGGTGAAGGCGCAGAACAGGATGAACTTGGGTGACGGGCGCAGGGTCTCAACCTCGGTCAGTGCCAGCTCCACCTGCCGCTGCTCCAGTGCCGCGTGTTCGGGGCCGAAGCTAACGACGACGCGCTCGCCCGTCTCGGCCATAGATCCACTGGCGTGGATGTGTTTCAGCCCCGGCAGCGTCTCGAACTCGGCGAAGCGGAGCATGGCGCCGCCCTTGCCGCGCACGCCGGTCTTCAGGAGTTCGTCGCGCCACAGCGCCTGGCGGGAGGTCTCGCCAGAGCGGGCGACGGTCTCGTCGGCCTCTTGCGGCGGAATGCTGTCGTCCAGCGACAGGACGGTCGGCGCCGGGACCGCTTCGACCGAGAACGGCCCACAGATGCGCAGCTTGGATTTGTCGATCCGCGGCTTGTCGTAGAGCGTCTCCTGCTCGGCATGGTCGGAGATGGACTGGTCCATCCGACGTTGCATCGCCTGACGAGCAGCGTGGAAGGCGTCGAAGGAGGCACGGACGGCCTCGGGCCAGTCGTCCGGCCAGTCGAAGGGCACCTCCCATTCGTACAAGTTGTCGCCCTTGGCGAAATCCACCGGCTTGCCCTTGCGCGCACCCTTGAGTGGCTTCGGCGGAGTGGCTGCCAAGGCGGTGTTTAAATCGGCCAGCGCCGTCGCGATCTTCGGGTGGTCTTCGTCATGGATCGCGTCGATGTCGGGGTTATCGGCGATGCTCGTTAGCGTAACATGGGGGATTGTTTCGTAGTCGAAGCCACCCGTCAGCCCCTCATGCGGATACCGCAATGCATAGTAGTCAAAGCTGGCGGTCATCAGCCGCTGCTTGGCCAGCGTGATCGCCACACGCGAGGTATCACAGGTAATCCAGCGCCGCCCCCACTTCTCGGCCACGAAGGCGGTGGTGCCGGAGCCGCAGGTAGGATCGAGCACCAGATCGCCGGGATCGGTGGTCATTAGCAGGCAGCGTTCGAGCACATTCATGTTGGTTTGAACCACGTAGACCTTTTCCTTCGAAAAAGTCGACTCCACGGTTCCCTTCCAGACGTTGTCGTAGCGAAGAAGTGGGAAGTCTGAAAATTTCCTTTTCCAGTACTTCTCGTCAATCGTTAATCTTCCAGCTTTCTTCAAACGCGGCACGTGTTCATTAGATTTGAGCTGTGCTGTCTTAATGGGTTCTCCCGTTTCAGGGTCACGAGCATTAAAGACGGACTCAATTTCCCCTTCGCTACGGTCTCGGAAAATTTCTCTGAACTTCAAACTTCCTTGACCCTTGTACCAGATCAGACAATCATAAAGCCGTTGAATCCTCTTCGTGTTTTGATTTGCGGCTGTTTGGAAAAAGATCTCAGCGACAAAATTTTCCTTACCAAGAACTTCATCCATAAGTGAGCGAGCCAAATGCGTGTTCTCATCTCCCATCTGCACAAACACCGACCCACTTTCGGTTAGCAATTCCCGCGCCAACATAAGCCGGTCGCGCAGGTAGGTGAGGTAGGAGTGGATGCCGAGCTCCCAAGTGTCCCGGAACGCCTTGATCATCTCGGGTTCCTGGGTGAGGTCGTCGTCCGAGCGATCCTTCACGTCGCGCTTGTTCGTGAATGGCTGAAAGTTCGAGCCGTATTTGATGCCGTAGGGCGGATCGATGTAAATCATCTGAACCTTGCCGCCCATGCTTTCCTTGGTCAGGAGCGAGTTCATCACCAAGAGGCTGTCGCCCGCCACCAGCCGGTTCGACCAGCCCTTTTCGTGGTGGTAGAAATCCAGCGCCTGGCGCAGCGGCAGGTTCTCGAACGGCGCCGCGAATAGGTCCGGCTGCCGCCATTGCGTTGAAGCATCCTTGCCCTTCAGCCGCTTCGCCACGTTGGCGAGGATCGTCGCCGGGTCCACCCGTTCATGGACATGGAGCGAGACGGTATCCACTTCGACGCTGGTCCGTTCCGCCTTGCCCGTCCAGTTGAGATAGGGCGCCTGCAGCCGCTTCAGCTCCTGCAACGCGTCCTTCATGCGTTCAGGGTCAGCGCTGGCCAGCGCATCATCGATCAGCTTTTCGATCCCTGCCCGTGCGCTGTCAAAGTTCAGCACCGGATCCAGATGAGGATCATAGGCCCAGACCGTCTTTTCGCCATCCGGATCGGTGCCAGCATGGACCATCCCCACCTCGGGATTGTTCATCCGCATCTCACCATGACGATAGCTGAGCACCTGCATTGGACCGTTCGGCTTGCGCATAGCCTTTTTGCTGCGAGGGGCTGCGCGCTGCTGTGGCTCCGGCTCGTCGGTCAGGGTCAGTTCGAAGCCGTCCCCCTCATCATCGGCATCCGCATCATCGCCGTCGTCCTCATCCTCAGCCTCCTTGACCAAGCGCATGATCGACCCGCCGCGCCCACGGCCGCGGGCCAGAACCCCATTGTCCACCAGCGCATCGCGCGCCGCGAAATAATCGTCATCGGAGAGCTCAGGCAAACGCTCACGCAGCAAGGCCATCATCGTGCCGTTGCCGATGGATGCGCCGTCTTCAGGGGTCAGGGAGAGGATCAGGTGGGAGATGGTATCAGGCATGCAGGCAAAGGGCTCACAGGAAATTGCGTTTGGGCAAGCCTATCGCAGCAGTTGTGAAGTTGCACTCTTATTCACTTGTCGTGTGAACGCCTGACCACGATCCCAAATCGGCATCAGGACTTTGTGTCTGCGCCACCCTTCGCGACGAGGCGAAAGGGTTTTCGGATCTCAGGCCGCTCTGGCTGGTCTTTCCAAAGCCACTGAATCAATCGACTGCACTGAACTCGATCACCTGACCGCCGAAGCTCAGCTTCTGCAGGCACGGCGTGATGTAAAGATACTTCTACTTTTCGGCCCAATTCGCCACGTCCCGATCAAGCTTCAACAGCTCTTCCATCATGAGGGGCGTTGCTTCTTTGATCCCCGCCATTTCTTCAAGACCAGCGCATTCGGCATTATCAAATACAAGCCGACACGGATACACCCGCGCTCCGGGCGCATGGGACGAAAGCGGGCTGAAAAACTTGTATACGAACACTGCCTTCCCGTTGGCACGAGCAAAAAGCTTGCCCAGCTTGCCCGCTTTTTTCATATCCATCCGACCCGCAAGGTATTTCGCCAGCCCAAATCCGTTCACAGGCGACAGAACGGTGGATACGCTCAGCGGGTCCTCCACGACACAAACATGAACTTCATCAGAGTGATGTTCGATGATGAGATGCGCCTCAAGAAGGCTGCCACCGATATCAATGGAAACCGTTTCAATGACCCTTTGGACATGATCCGGCTTGTCCAGAGCAAACAGTCCGTTGCCCCACTCTTCCGGTTTCGGGAGCCGCTGATATGACTCGACGCGATCGGCCACGTCCCTGAAGGCCTGGTAAGCCGCGCTTACCTCGTCTTCCGTTGCCTGTGCGCGGATGTCCGGCAGACGCAGTCCGAGTTTCTTCGCGCGAAACCAATGCTGCTCGCGCAGGAATTTTTCATAATCCAGTACGGTTCTGAACTGTGACAGAAATATTTTGGGGATTTCACCGTGGAGCTTGGAAACGACGCTATGAGCATCGTCTGTCCAATCCTGACGCTGCTTATTTTCCAGCTGACCAATGAGCGCCTGCGTCTGATTGAACTTCTTTTCCCAGTTGGGATCGTACCCGTTCATCAACGGCCCGTCTTCAAAATAGCTCATTTGAAATACCCTTATCGCTCCCTCTCTCGATCCCGTCCCGGGCCGGACTGCCGCTCCTGCCCGTCATTTCGATGCCGCCCCAGGATGGCATCGCGGCGCCCTGGGTCAAGCTCGACCGGCGCCGGCCGCTCTCGGCCAACGTCGTTGTCCTGGCGCTGCACCTCGGCCCCGCCGCGTCCCAGCACGGCGGCACGCCGCGCCTCCCTGTCATCCATTCGGTCTGACCGTTCCATCTGGCCCATCACCCTCTCCCTGATTTTGTCCATCGCCGCCTCGGCGCGCTGCCAAAGCTGTCCGATCCGTTCGCGGGCCGCCGCCACAAAGGCCCGGCCCCGCTCGGCCAGCTCAAACCGCAGCTCCAGCTGCCGCCAGCCCAGTTCGCGCCGCTCCGCGTTCCGCGCCTGCGCCGCCCGGAAGGCATTGCCGCGCTCGGTCTCGATCCCACGCTTCTCCAGGGCATTGGCCGCGGGCCCGATCTTCGGTTCGGGCTCGCGTGAGAGCTCGACCACCTTGATCTCCAGCTGGCGCGCGCGCTCCTCCTGCCCCGTGTCCCGCGCCCGGGTGGCCTGCCGCTCCACCTCCGCGCGCTGTACGGGGAGCGATCGATGATCGATCCGCTCGTACCGCCCTGCCCTCTCCAGGGCGGCATTGGCCTCCCGGGCCCAAGCCTCCCGCCAGCCCAGCAGCAGCTCAGGCTCGTTCCAGGACCGGTCCTTCTTGCCAAAGCCGTCGCCGGTCAGCGCGCGCAGTGTCAGCATCACATGGGCATGCGGCTGTCCATGCCCGTCACGCGCCCGTCCCTCGTGAACCGCCAGATCGGCGATCATTCCACGATCGACGAACTGCCGCTGCACAAAGCCACGCAAGAGCTCCAGCCGCTCCCCCCGGTCCAGTTCGCGGGGAAGCGCAACCTCGATCTCACGAGCCAGCTGCGCATCCTTGCGCCGCTCCACGGCCTCCACGGCATTCCACAGCCGGTCCCGATCCCGCATCCAGTCCGGCGCGTTCTCGGGGGCCAGGATCTCCGCATGCACCACCCCACCCTTGCGGCTGTAGTCATGCTCGATCCCCTGGCGCTCGTCCCGCAGCCGCCCCCCGGCCCGGTAGGCCGCAGCGGCCACAGAGGAGCGCCCGCCCTTCCGGCCGATCACCTTGGCGCTGAGATGATAGATTGCCACGCCGACGCTGCCTTTCACGAACAGGGTCCAGCGGCTGTTCCGCTGGCCGCGAGTGCGAGGGCGGGAAGCCCTCGTGCATGCGGCAAAGCCGCATTGGGGGAAGCCGTCCGGCGCGGGGCGAAGCCCCATGAGGACGCGCACATTGCTTTAGCAATGTATAAGCGCGCATTTAAACTTTTCAACGTTAATCTCACCCGCTAAGGTTGCCTCTCACACAACCGGAATATCCTTATGCCTGCTCGGCGTGACCCTCATGGAAGCATCGAAGACCTGATCGCGAAGAAGGCCCGGCTGGATGCCCGGATCGACGCTCTCGATGCGCGGCGTCAGGAGGTTCGAAAGAAGAACGACGACCGGCTCAAGTGGCTGCTCGGATCGCTGGTCTTTGATCGATTGAATGACTCCGCTGCTCTGCGGGACTTCGTGCGTCGTGAGCTGCCGGACCGGATGACCGCGCGCGACCAGGAACGTGGGCTCTGGCATCTCCTGTTTCCTGAAGACGCAGGGGACCAGCCGTGAACCTCCTTCTAGAACCCCGCCACTGGATCATGATGCTCGGAGCGGCCCTGATGGCGGGACTGGCCTTCTGGGGCCTGCCACAGATGCTCCCGATCTACCCGCTGACCCTCTACGCCTTCCCGCTGATTGCCGGGGCTGCGATCCTCGACACGCTGGGAGACGCCTCAGAGGGCCGTAGAGCCCCCTGGAAGCTCGTTGCATGGCTGACCCTCGCCGGAGCGGCCCTCGTCGCCCTGTGGCCCCTCCAGCACGCCTGGGAGGCCCTCTCCGGTACCTATCGGTCCTGGACAGGGACAGGATACCCCCTGCCCCGCGCCGCATGGGAAACTGTCAAAGGCTTCGGGCGGCTCCCGGAATGGCATCAGCAGGCGGTCATGATCGGGGCCGGCCTCGGGCTTGCCGCCCTGGCGCTTGTGATCATCACCCCGCTACGGGCCGCGTTCGATCCACGCATCCGCCGCGACCGCAAATCCCGGTCCGGCCCCTGGCGGGCCGGATGGATGCACCCGCGCGACATCGCCCGCCTGGCCCGCAACAAAACCGGCATGCCGCTGGCGCGCTACAACGGCAAGCTCCTGCGCTACGCCAAGGACGATGCCAAAGGCTGGCGGGGCGGGCATCACCTGGTCGTGTCGGGAACGCGCGGCGGCAAGGGCGTCAGCGCCGTCATCCCCGCGATCCTCGACCATCAGGGGCCGGTCGTGGCGCTCGACATCAAGGGGGAGAACTTCGCCGTCACCCGCCGCTACCGACAGAGCCTCGGTCGGCAGGTTGTCGTGCTGAACCCCTTCGGGATCATCGAAGACCCCTCTGATTGCTTCAATCCCCTCGACTACATCCGCCCGCACGAGTTGTCCCGCGACGTCCCGCTCCTGGCTGACGGTCTGGTCCGGCCCGAAAAAGGCGACGGCGCGCATTTTGCGGAAATGGCACGCGAGCTGGTGGCCGGTGCCATCGAGGTCGTCGTCACTCAGGAAGAGCCCGAAAACCGCAACCTCGTCAGGGTGGCCGATCTCCTGCTGGCCGCCGATCTGGACGATACCCTGCAAGCCTGGGCTGCCAATGCCGATCTGGTCGGGCACCGCCCGGCCCAGATCGCCGCCACGGTGTTGCGCGCCGGGGATCGCGAACGCGGCAGCATCCAGACCTCGATCTCCAAGGCCTTCGCCTGGATGCAGTCGGACGCCATGCGACCCTTCCTGAAAAGCTCCAGCTTTCGCATGGAAGACTTGCTTGATGACAAGCTCGACCTCTTCATCGCGGTGCCGCTGGATCAGATCGACAAGCAGGCCGTGTTCATGCGCCTGTTCATCAACCTCGTGCTCGGCACCGTTGTGCGTGAGGGCGGCCGGCGCAAGGTCAAAGCTCCGATCCTGCTTGTCCTCGATGAGTTCGTGCGCATGGGACGCATGGAGCAGGTCATGAACATCGCCAACGTCGCGGCGGGCGTGGGGTTCGAAGCCCTGTTCGTGACCCAGGATACAGGGCAGGTGGTGGAGGCCTACCAGCAGAACGACGCCCGCAGCATCTTCGGCTCGTGCATCACCAAGCGCATCTTCAACCTCAACGATATCGAAACGGCCGAGTGGGCAGCGCGTCATCTCGGGGAAAGCACGATCTATTCTCAGCAAATCAAGGAAGACAGCGCCCCGCGCGGCGGTCGGGATTTCTCCTACGCCGAGCAGCGCCAGAAGCTCATGACCGCAGACCAGATCATGGGCATGCAAGCCGACGAACTTCTGCTGCTGGTCGGCAACCGCAGCCCCCTGAAGGCCAAGCAGAACCTGTATTTCAAGAGCAAGATCTACCGCGGACGCTTTGATCAGAACCCCCTGAACTGAAAGCAGGACGCTGCTATTGGCCAAAGGCTCGCCTCTCTGAGGGAGTTATATAGAGTTATAATAGAGTTACACCTTGGAAAACTACCGATAAAATACTGAAAAATATTCATATTTTGAGAAGGTTGGTGTGTGAAATGACGAATCTGGGTGTGTGAAATGACGAATCTGGGTGTGTGAAATGACGATAGCTTAGGACAGTTATCCACAGGCTGGCTGGTGTGTGAAATGACGACTCTTGACGGTTGGTGTGTGAAATGACGATGATGAACCATGGTGTGTGAAATGACGTATCGTAAGCTGAGCGAAGGTGTGTGAAATGACGATGATGAACCATGGTGTGTGAAATGACGTATCGTAAGCTGAGCGAAGGTGTGTGAAATGACGAATGCACGCTCCCCGCTCTTGCCGGACCGGCATCCGCAGAAAGACCTGTTCGTTTGCGACATCGTGGACGCGGTGCCGAAGGGCGACATGGCCTCGATGGAACATCCAGTGTTCACCCTCTCGACCAAGCCAGACATGAAGCCGCGACGCTATCAGAATGGTGACAATTCGATTGAGGTTTCACCTTCACGCTACGGGCTGGCCACAGTCCATGACCGTGACGTGCTGATCTACTGTATCAGTCAGTGCATGGCTGCGCTCAATGAAGGTCGCAAAGTCAACCGGTCGATGCGGTTTAAAGCCCATGATTTGCTGGTGGCGACGAACCGTCAGACCTCGGGCCAAGGCTACCAGCTCTTGAAGGATGCGCTGCGGCGGCTGCAAGGCACGCAGATCGAGACGAACATCCGCCAAGGCGGCAAGGAATATTTCAAGGTGTTCGGCCTCATCGAGTCAGCGGAAATCGTTCGGGAGACCCGTGAAGGCCGGATGCTCGATGTCGAGGTCACACTATCGGATTGGGTGTTTGATGCCATCGAGAACAATCATGTTCTGACACTGAGCAAGCAGTATTTTTTCCTCAGAAAACCGCTTGAACGGCGGCTCTATGAGCTCGCCCGCAAGCATTGCGGCGCACAACCCAAGTGGAAGTGCGGGCTTGAGCTTCTGCGCGACAAGTGCGGCTCAGGCTCAACCACAAAGGAATTCAGGCGATTGATTTCGAAGATCATCGAGGATGACGCGGCGCATGACCATCTCCCCGAATACACCATGAGCATCGAAAGCGATAATATTGTCTTTCGCCCCAAGGGGGCTGTGGCGGTGGTCTCCCCCCCCTTTCAGGCGTTGCGGTTCAGAAAACCGGAAACGCATGATGAGGCGCGGCGCCTCGCGCCCGGGTGGGACATCTACGTGCTAGAAAACGAGTGGCGGTCTTGGGTGCGTGACAAGGCTATCAACGTGAAGGATGCGGATAAGCACTTTTTGGCATTCTGCAACAAGCGCGGCGCGTACCGAAACTAAAATGCACAAATGTGGGTTTGTGTATTTACACCTTCCCACGAATGTGGTGAGGTGGATTCATGATCATATCTTTCCTGAACCAAAAAGGCGGCGTCGGCAAAACCACCTTATCGGTGAATGTGGCGGGCTGTTTGGCACGCCAAGGCCATCGGGTGCTGCTGATTGATGCGGACAAGCAAGGCTCGGCCACAACATGGGCGAGCCTGCGCGAAGATGCGCCCTTCCAGGTCGTCAGCATGGCGCGAGCCAACATGGCTCGCGATGCGCTCAAGCTGGCACAAGACTATACGCACACCATCGTTGATGGACCGCCGCACGCGGAAGAGATCGCCCGGTCCTGTATTGTGGCATCTGACTTCGTAGCGTTGCCAATCGAGCCGTCCGGTTTGTCAACCTGGGCATCCGACCTGACAGTGCGCCAAGTCAAAGAAGCGCAAGAATTCAAGCCGTCCCTCAAATGTGGGTTTGTGGTTTCCCGCAAAATAAGGAAAACTGTCATAGGGCGAGATATTCGCAACATGGCTGCCGAGGCGGGTTTGCCAATCCTAGTAAGTGAGATTGAGCAACGAGTGGCCTTCGCTGAAGGTATGACCATGGGGCAAACGATTTTCGAGTGGGCTGGCGATAGCAATGCCGCCCGCGAGATTGAACAACTAACGAAAGAGATTGTGCGGTATGTCGAAGAAGACATTTTCGGCGGCTCCGAAGCCGAAGCAGCAGCCAACGGATGACCAAATCCTTGCGTTTGAACGCGGGGGGACCGGGCATGACACGGCACGAGCGGACAAGCCGGTCGTAAAGACCATGCCGGATGAGCCAACCAAGCGTTTGAGCTTAGATCTTCCAGCGAGCTTGCACACGCGGTTCAAGACAGCGTGCAGTGCGACGGACCGAAAAATGGTTGGTGAGCTGCAAGCCTATATCGAGGCGCGGACACAAGAGCTGGAAGAAGAGGCGGGGATAACCCGAAAATGAACAAAAGCACAAATGTGGTTTTGTGTGAAGCATTGCGCAAACGGGATTTGTGTTGTAAAAATAAAGGGGAGGGCGGTGAAGTAAGAAACTTCACCGCATGATGAGAATGCACACAGAGCTGAAGACGAGAGAAGCCCTTGGGCCATTCGGCCCGATCGAAGAAAAGAACGCACCAGACGTGTTGTACACGGTAGGTGATACGTCCCTTTTGACTGAAGGCTCGCGCGTGGCGATTGTCGGCTCCAGGAAAGCCACTCCGAACGGTATCAAACGCGCGCAGGCAGTCACCCGTGCCTTGGTGCAGCAGGGTATCATCGTTGTCAGCGGCCTGGCCGAAGGCATCGACACAGTAGCGCACAGGACGGCGATAGAAGAGGGCGGGCGCACTATAGCGGTGCTCGGCACGCCCTTATCCAAGGCGTACCCGGCCAAGAATGCCAGTCTACTTGAAGAGATTAAGCGCGATCACTTGGCGATTTCACAGTTTCCCGAAGGCTATCCAAGCAAGGGCGAGAATTTCCCGCGCCGCAACCGCACGATGGCGCTCATCTGCGATGCGACCATCGTGATCGAGGCAAGCGAGAAGAGCGGGACACGCCACCAGGGATGGGAAGCTATCCGGCTTGGCCGCGATCTCTACCTGCTTGAGAACGTCGCAACCAATCCGAACCTGACTTGGCCGAAGCAGCTTATCGAGTACGGGGCACAAATCCTGCGTCGTGAAGACCTGCCCGAAATCCTCCTCGATATTCCGAACTACACTGCCGGAGGCGTTCGTGCCTTCGAGCTATGAGTACGGCACCTTCGCCAATTATTCCCCACGCGGTAGGTCGGAGCTATCTGTAACCTCCCGAAAAGCTTGTGGCGCGATCAAGGCTGGCCGGGTCGATGTCATCGCCTCGGCCGTTCCGCACCTGCAAGACCCAAAGGCAGACGGCGTTGATGATGTAACCGCCCCCCGGCGGCATCTCTGTGTCAAGGTGGGTCTGCGACAATCTACACAGGGAGGCGGTTACATCATCAACGCCCAGGCAGACGCTCTGCGGCCTTTTCTCGGGCCCGATGTCACTCTAGTGCCGGTGCCCCGATCTGCGCCGCTCCCGGAAGGGGCGCTCTGGCCTGCGAAGGTCATTTGCGATGTTTTGCACGAGCAAGGGTTTGGGGGCGAAGTCCAAACCTACCTGAAACGAACGAGGGCTGTGCCCCGTTCATCGAATTCACCGGCTGCGGAGAGGCCGCTTGTACCAGTTCACATGAGCAGCATCGAGGCGGAGAGACCGTTTTTTGTACCGAACAAAATCACCATTGTGGATGATGTCCTCACCATGGGCCGAACAAGCTTCGCCTGTGCAGAGCTGTTGCGAGCTGTTTGTCCGAACGCAGAAATTCGAATCTTCGCAATGATCCGCACCCAAGGCCTGCAAGAAGAGATTGAAAAAATTGTCGATCCAGCTACTGGCATCGTCATTGGCTATCCATCAGGCAAGACGCACCGTGATCCGTAAAAGGAAAAATGTGGATTTGTACGTTGGCAGATTAAAGACATGGGGATCAGATCGTGAAGCCAATTTCGAAGATGGACTGGGACATCATTGATGCCCGTGTCACTAAAGCATGCGACCGACATAAGTTTCAAAAAAAGACGGCAGGCTTCTTAGCAATCGTCATTGATCAGATTTTCCCTGGTCATGAAGACCAGTTGCAAGAGATCATAACAGACGGCCCTGACGACAAGGGCGTGGACGCTATCCACATTGTGGAAGGTGAAAGTAGCGCGGAAGTCTTTCTTTTTCAATCCAAGTACAGAGAAAGCCATGGCACTTGCCACAAGACTATCAATGACGCGGAAGTACTGAAGATTGCGTTGTTCTTGAATGAGCTGTTCGACAAGTCGGATAGTCTCGCGGGCAGCGGAAACTTCCAATTACAGGAGGCAGTTCGCCGTATTTGGGAGCTGCACGACAAGGGAAAGATTTGCCGTTACAAGGTGATATTCTGCTCGAACGGGGTAGGGTTTTCGGTATCCGCTCAAGGTATCGCTGAGAGCGTCAAGGCGTCCAATTCGTCGATCTCGTTCGAGTTCTACAGTGGGCACGACGTTGTGCAGGCCATGGCCATCGAGGGGCGCAATGCGGAAGATGGTCAGCTTCAGGTGATAAGCAGAGAGATTTTAGAGCGATCTGATGGTGATGTGCGGGGAGCAATCGCATCGGTCGATGCTCAGTCCTTTGTGGACTTGATCACCGCTGAGGACGGAGAGACGATCAAACGGCACTTGTTCGATGACAACCTGCGCGTCTTTTTGGGTGCGAAAGGCGGTTACAATCAGGATATTATTTCGACGGCAACTTCCAGCGATAGCTACCTTTTTTGGTATCTAAATAACGGGGTGACGATCACCTGTAAGAGCTTTTCTTACAATAAGGGCCATACCAACCCCAAGCTAGTTTTTAAGGATTTCCAGATAGTTAACGGAGCACAAACGTCACACTCTCTTGTCGAAGCCGCACGGACAAATCCAGCGGCACTTTCCGATGTTGTCATAATGGTTCGTATGTACGCAACAGATCGAGCGGACATCGCAGAAAGGGTGGCGGTTGCGACCAACAGTCAGGCGCGAATTCAGAGCCGCGATCTGATGTCAAACCATGCGACTCTGAAGAAGCTGGAACTGGCCTTTAAGGAATGCGGCTACTTCTTCGAGCGGAAGAGAAATATGCATTCAGATAAACCAGAAGAGAAGAGAATTGACGCCCTGAAGCTTGGCCAAATAATCCTTTCATTTGAGCTGCGCGAGCCGGACAAAGCAAAGACGGAGTCAGATTCTATTTTTGACTCGCATTTCCATCATATTTTCGGAAGCCGACAAAGTATTGACGAGTTGATCCGGCTCTACCAGATTTACGAGATCATCGAAGAGATGCGGAACAAGTATCAAGCCGAGTTCGCGGCATCACCTGAAACCGGGCATGAGCATCAATACCTAGTTTATGGCCATTGGTATGTGCTCTTCGCCTGCAAGTTGCTACACGTGAAATCGCAGCAAGCGCAGCTTCCGACTGGCGATGAAGCACGTGCGCTTGTTGAAGAGGCTATCCGCAGAGTGGCCGCCGCTTGTAGCCAGCAAAAGGCGGTAGCGCATTACCAAATGTTCCGCAGTCCTCGAACCAAGGAGCGCATCCTTGGCGAGATTAGCGCCAAGCAGAGCGACTTCTTCGACCTACTGGCTGTATCGTAAAAGCAACCTCATGCGAGCTTTTGGTTAGTAGCTCGCATCACGACGAGAGCAGTCCTTCATGGGCGCTCAGCAGAGAACGCCGCGCTCTCAAGGGCCTCGATGAATTCGTGGAAGCTGGCAGCAACCTCAGTCTCGGAATACTAGTACGACTCAATTGCCACACCGAGTACCAAGCACTAGCGCAGTGAGCGCCGCACGATTATGAATTCCACATTTCGCGTAAATTGCCTGCACTTGGCTCCGAACTGTGGCAAGGCTTACGCTTCGCTGCTTAGCGATCAACGCTGTTGCTTTGCCCTGAGCTATCGCCTCCGCGACTTCTTGTTCAGCTGCGGTTAGGCCGAAAATGCCAAGCCTTGAAGCTGCCTTGGCCGAAGACGAACACTCAATGACGCAGAGAATGCTTCTCTGCGGCAAGTTTAGGAGGCTCGCAAGTGGCCAATCCTGGACACGAGTGTAGTCGAGGCCGACGAGATAAAGCGAAGGCCATTCATTGCTCTCCGGTACTCTTAGCGCCAGTGGTCCATCACTCCGGATAAGTTCGCTTAACCCGCGTGCAAGTGCTCGCTCAGCTAGTTCGGACCTCAAGGCGAAGCGGCCAAGACGATCGACCCGACATAGACCTCCTGCCGCTAGCAGTCTTTCGCCAGCCTCATCGGTAAATGCAACCGTTCGGTCATGCCGCAAGAGGATTAGCGCGGCCCCCGAACTGCCGGCACCCTCATCAGCGGCCTCGAACCGGAGCCGCGGCTCGAACATGGTTTGGGCAAGCCGCCATGCCAAAGTGAGATGAGGAGTGAGCCGACCCATGAGTTCAATCAGCTTAGGTTGCTTGTTTTCCTGGTCACGCTCTCGGACATTGCCACCGAACATGAAAGGTCCAGATGGCGTGCGGCCAATTACAACCCCAGCACCGACACTAATATTCTCCTGCGGGCGCACCCATTCTTCGTAAAAAACAGTTCTCTTCAGCTCCCCCACTGTGCAAAGTTCTTGGCTTGGTAACACAACCCCTACGGGTGCGCGGATGATCGTTTTGGTCCAAGGGTTGAGACGTCCAAGGCCGCGATGATATCTTAAGATCATTTCCGGGTCATATCCTGTAGTTGCGCCGACATTCGACCCGGCGGTATCGGTCCAGCCGTGTATCTGCATCCGCGCACCGCCGATCTCGGCCGCCGCCATATTAATGAATTTTTCCCAGCAAGACGTATCCAGCAGCGCCGAGTAGATCAGGGCTGTCAAGGCCCGCTCAGTGCAATGATGCATGACGGTCTCCGTTCGCTCTAACCTGTGATGAGTATGTTATCCGTTTTTAATCGCTTGTCATCAAAATTGATGATGACAGGCTGGCAGCCCTCTGTACGCTTATTGAACTAGACGCGTATTACGCACCCAGGTGACGACAGCGGATAAATCGTTATCGTCATGAGTATGGTGCCCGAACAAAACGGAGGTTTTTGTTATGCCCGAGGTCATGATAGATGCGGAACTTCATATTGCTCCCGAAGAATGGGAGAGAGAAGATTCCAATATAGTCGAATCGCCTAGCGTAAATCTCAACAAATTAGATATTAGCTTCCCAAAATCTTTAGAGATTAACGAAGATGAATCTAACTTTGCTGCGTCAAATACTGAAATCATTAATAAAAAGATAGCCTCATGGAAAGACCCACTCACGCCTCCGCACGTTAAGCTTACTTGTGTAAAATGGGCTTATCCTTGGCCAGGAGCCAAAATATGCATCGGGCACAAGTATGAATTCCGCTGGATGTACTGCGAAGTTAGGCTAGTAGTTACAGGTCCTTCAGCAGATGGCCTCAAGAACGTAGTAAATGATTGCTTGCAGACTTCTGCGGTTGTGGCTGCTGCCGCCGCGATCATTGCGGCAGTCGGTACGGGTGGTGCCGCCCTTCCCGCTGCAAAGGCAGCTTTTCTGAAGATTTTCGAAATATGCTTAAAAAGCAAGCTTGCTGGCGCTGCCATAGGAGTTAATCTAGAGCAGTCATGCGCATGGGGAGATTGGGAATAACATAAATTTAAAGTTAATAGAATCAGGGCTTTGGTACAAAATAGCTAACATAGCATTTGCATCGCAAGGAAGGGAAGGAAAATGAAAATTTTTGGAACAATGATCGCGTGTTTCATAGGTTCCTTCCCCCCTATCGCTTACGCTCAGGAACAGACTGCAAAGATAGCTCAAGTAAATCATGCGCTATACGAAATTAACGAAGAGACTCCTCGCTCTCTTACCATCTTAGCCGTTGGTAAGGTGCCTACATCTGGCTGGAAAAATGCAAAATTAGTTCCGTACGCGTACCCAGTTTTGCCGGATGATGGGATACTAGATGTAGATTTCGTTGCCGATGCTCCAAATGGTTATGTGCTAAAAATAATTATGGATGTTGACGCAAAATTAACAGGTATAATTGACCCGCACATGAAAGGCATTAGGGTGCATTCGTCCACAAATTCAATCGAAATCCTTTTTGACCATCAGCAGATGCCGAGTGCAGAGATGTCCAACTTGAAGCCTTTCAACGGCGAACTTCCATGGCCTTTTAGTAGTGGAGTCGATTTACTCTCGATACGTCGCCCCCAGCATAATCAAGATGCGATCGAAAGGTAGGCGGACAGTAAGAGATATGGATTTTCTCGTGATTATAAATTTAAATTTATTTATGCTTTAGATTCTTGCTCAAAAGGCGCAAAAGCCTCTGCAATCTGCTGAACGACAGCTTCGTTCCTATTGCTGACTTCAAGGGCGTTGTTGCAGAACTCTGCCGCTAGTGGCGACTTCCCCTTTCCCTTTTGACGTCAGGCCGCGCGTTCGATTTCGGCCGTGCCGAGTGCATTGAAGCGGTTCATCAGTGCAATGCGGACGTGGAT
>NZ_JACJFU010000038.1:0-19158 GCF_014164635.1 Paracoccus sp. MC1854
GACGGCCGCCCTGGGGCTTGGGCCGCGGCCTCGGCAGCAACGGCTCCAGCGCCGCCCACAGATCATCGGATACAAGGGGCTTGCTCATGTCCCCTAACGCACGAGAGGCGGTTTTGTTAGGCGCTCTAAAGCTCGCTGTGCGAGGCTCTGTGCATTTTGAGTGCCAGACCGACAGACCGCCAGAGAGTCATGCAGTATGATTGACACTCCGACCTAGTGAAACACTGCCATATTGCCAGAACGCCAGCTTGTTAGAGGAACAGAGTGTCACACTGACAGAATGTCAGTTGTAAATTAGTGCCAGATAGTATGTTTGCCAGAGCGTCAGATGGGCATAGCGTCAGACTGGCATAGCGTCAGACTGCCAGAGTGTCAGCCTGGCAGAGTGTCAGCCTGGAAGAGAGAAAGATCGATAGAGTGCCAGAGTGCCAGAGTGCCGTAGCGCATGAGGGCCATATTGCCACAGTGACAGAGCGAACGAGCGTCACAGCGAAAGGGCGATTGATCGACAGATCGCAAGAGTGCATCCTCGCGGATTGTACGAACGCCGGAGTGTCAGAGTGACGGAGCGCCAGAACGCATGAGTGCCGGACCGCACGAGCGCATGGAAGAAGGGAAAGTGATGAGCAGGGGCATTCGCGTAATCGCGGTTATGAACCGCAAGGGTGGCTGTGGAAAATCGACCCTGGTGCGTGGGCTAGCAAGCGCCGCCATCGCGCGGGGCGACCGGGTAACGGTCTTTGATACCGACAGCAGCCAGAGCATCTACGGCTGGATGAAGGTCGCAAAGCAGCTCGGGAACTGGAATGACCGAGCCGAGGTGATCCACACCTACGACCCGGCAGAGATCACCGCCAGGCTCGACGCGATCTACAACGAACCTGAGCACGACCATCTGGTCCTGATCGACACCTTCGGCGGCGCGAGCGAAGCCTTGGATGATGTTGTGCTGCAGTCGCACCTGATCGTCGCGCCGGTTCGGCCGGGCAGGGGTGACTATACCGAAACGATGGAGACGCTGATCTGGCACGAGCGCCTGAAAGGCCGTGTCAAAAATGCGCAGAGCGTGCCGGAATATCGCGTTGTCATTAACGCCGTGTCGGTTGAACCGAGCGCAACCGAAAGGCAGGCCATTGAACAGATATTCGGGTCCATGCCGGTGATCGAGGAACCGATCATGGAGCGCAAAGCCTACAAGCAGGTCGATGGGGAAGGGCTGCTTGGAGAAATTCGCGACAACACCCGCAAGGGCATCATCCAGAACCACCTGACGAACGCCCTCGAAGAAATGGATGCAGTTCTGCAACTTCTCGATGAAGCCATGCTGGCCGATGCGGAGGCTGTCTGATGTCCCTTCCGCGCAAAAGGCCCAGCCACATACTCAAGCGCGACCGTGAGTTTACCCAAACAATCGGTAAGCCCGCATCTGATAGGCCGAATCCATTTGATATGGTTGGAAAGGAACTCCGAGAGAAGTTGGAGGCGGCGCGGCCAACGGAAGTCTCCGAGGCGCCGCCGGCAGACCCCGCGCCCGTCGATCCAACCATTCGGTCGGAAAAAGCGGCCGCTCACGATCTATCCGCGACTAGAAAATCACCACGACAGCGACCGCGACAATCAGAGGAAGCAGGGCACACCCACGATCGACCTGATGGCAAGACGCCGCAATTGGCGCAGGCAGAACACGGCCTGGAAACCGCACCCGCCACGGAGGCACCGGACAGCGACAAGGTGGCGGCTTCAGTCACTGTCGAGCCACTGGCCGAAGGTGCAGGGGGCACGGACGCCTATGTCGATGTTGTGCTGACTATTCGCATCCACGCGGACATAGCGAAGCGGGCAGAAACATGGGCAGCGGCGGTAGGCTTGCCACCGACGACCCTGCTGCGCAACAGCCTCAACAGGTTCAAGCCAGAACTGCTGCGTGAATTCAAGACGATCAAGGCAGGCGACGTTCATCTGGATCGACCGGAAAGCGTTGGGCGGCGGCACATGCAGACGCGGGTGCAGCTCACACCGGCAGAGATTGCCGACATGGAAGCCCGGCTCGACCCGGCGGGGTTCGGCGTCCTGCGTTCGATGTTGAACCACTACACGCGCGCGCGCTTCTCATCCTACCTCGATGAGATGATGGCGAACGCAGGTTACTGATGGAGTGATCCCCGCGTAGGGCGAGCTCAGCGACAAAGACGCGAAGATCGCGCCTTCTGGGGATTCGGGCAAGCCGGACGCCCCCAGTCCTGTGGGCCGCGCGCTGGAGGGGGCGAGGGGTGCCGCGCCAGCGGCTGCGAGCGCCGTATAGGCGCATGGCGACGCTTGGGCCGGCCTTAGCCGGAGCAAGCGTCGCCTACCTAGACGGAGAGTGCGCCCCGCTTGATGCGGGACGCGGGTCGGAGGATAGGGACCGCTTATGCGGCCGCCCTTTCGTCCTCGACGCGCTGGCCTTTCATCAGCCATTCTGAGGCTTTCTGCGCCTCGCTGGCTGCTTTAAAAATTAACCGCTTGTTATCCTTCAAGGCGCGCAGCCAGCTTTGAACGTAAGCGCCGGACTGCTCGCAGTCGGGGGTCAGGCCAAGCTGGGCGCAGGTCATGCAGTTGCCGATTTCTGCTATAAGCTCCTCGAACGCATAGGCTTTGCGATCGGTGAAGCGGCCAAGCCGGTCAAGGCGGGTTCCGTGACCCGTCCAGTGGCAAGCCTCGTGGGCGAGGGTGGCATAAAATCCGCCTGCGTGATGGAACGTCGCGATCGGCGGCATGTGGATGAAGTCGGCAACCGGGTTGTAGTAGGCTTGCGGCTCGTCGCTGGTGCGAATGTCCGCGCCCGTGGCGGCAAAGAAAACGTCAAGGGCGGGGTCGGCGGCGGTGCCAAGGTCACGGACGGGTTCGGCCGGGGTGCCGTAGTATTCGGCGGGCAGGCCGTCGATCTGCTCGGCGTTGAAAACCCGGTATGCTTTCAGGTAGGGCAGGCGGCGTTCCTCGCCAGTGTCAGCGTCCTCGCGCTCAAAGGTGCCGTATTTGACAACGGTGGACGACTTTTCGCCCTTCCGAACCTGCCCGCCTGCCTCTCGGGCTTGCTTGTAGGTGAACCAGCGGGGCGCGCGGTAGCCCTTGGCGTCGGCGGCCAGCCACAGCATCAGCACGTTGATGCCGGAATAAGGTTCGCCGTTGCTCCGCAGCGGGAAGGGTGCGCCGCCCTTCTCGCCGGTCCAAGGCTTGCGCCATGCCGGGGTGCCCGCCTCGATGCTGGCAATGATGCTGTCGGTGACGTGGGCGTAAAGGTCGAACTTGTCAGCCATTTTGGCCTTCCTTGTGGTGAAGCCCTTTGCCAGTCTGGTGCCGGATAATCGGGCGGGGTTTCTGGCGAGGAAGCGCGAAGCGCGCGCCTCTCCTGAAAGCCTGCCTCCCGGCGAGGGCAGGAGGGGGTCCCGCGCAAGGTTGTCCGTAGGGGCGAAGGGGAGGGGGATCACCCGGCCTGCACGGAGCGCGACGCGCGGAGGAAGGCCGGGGAAACCTCTTCGCCCCGTGAAGCGGACGGCCTTGCGTGGGGGAACCGGCGGTTCCCATGAACGGACACGCGCCCTTCGCGCGTGGCCCAAGGAAGGGCAGGGGCGTTCGGCTTGTCCGAATCCCCCGGCCAGGCGCTGCCACGCGCCTTTGCCCCCGATCACCGCGCCTGCGCGGGGATCTCCGCATCATCTTCCTCGGCCAGAGCTATCCAGCCTGCCGCCCCTGTCTGGCGGCGGGCCTTGCATGGCGGCGAGCTGAACGCGCCCGACGCAGAGCGAAGGAAAGCGAGCCACCTTGTGGAAAGGTCTGGCTGTGGCCCAGCAACTGCCCGCCCGGTTGACCACAGGCCCTTTTATTTTGGCCGTGGGACGTGACCGCCAGCGGAACGTCTCCCCGAGCCACCCGCGATGTGGGAAGTTCGGGTGGGGATTGGACCGTCAGGCCCTGGGTTTTCAGAGCCGAGAGCAAGTTGGGTCGGCCCCCTTCAACGGTTTTGGGCCTGAACAGATAAAAGGGAGTCTTTGATGTCCCGGATAAAAGGAAAGGCGACGACCAATCAGACCCCATCAGAAGCGGTGATGGTTGGCGTCGGTGTCAGGAAGACGTGGCTCGACGTGTTTTTGCACCCTATGGGGGAACGTGTCCGTGTCGGGAACGACGCCACGGGCATCGGCAAGCTTCTGACGTGCTGCTTGGCCCATTCCGCCGGGCTCGTGGTGATGGAAGCGACCGGCCGGTATCATCGCGCGGCGCATACCGCCTTGCATGAGCCGGGCATTTCGGTCGCGCTCGTCAACCCTTATTGCACCAGGCGGTTCGCGGATGTGCTTGGCTGTCTTGCCAAGACGGACGAGATTGACGCCGAAGTCTTGGCCCGGTTCGCGACCATCATGAAGCCTGCGCCAACCGAACCGTCCTCAGCAACAATGGCTCGGATCAGAGAGATCGTCGTCGCCCGGCGCCAGGTGATCAACGAGCGTTTCGTGCTGGAGAACCAATGCGCAGAGGCGACGTCAGACATCGTGAAAGACCTTCTGACCGAGCGGATTGCCCTCTGCCGACGACATTGCGACCTTCTTGATGCCGAGTTGCAGGCGGGTCTGAAGGCAGACCCGCAGATCGCGCGGCGCTACGCCATCCTGACGTCAATCCCCGGCATCGGCCCGACAACAGCGGCGACGCTTCTGGCAGAGATGAAAGAGCTGGGCAGCGCCAATGCGGGCGAGGTCGCGGCCCTTGCCGGACTGGCACCTATGAACCGGGATTCGGGGATGATGAGGGGAAGGAAGACGATCCGCGGCGGGCGGGTCTTGGCCCGGAACACCCTCTACATGGCAAGCGTCAGCGCGGTACGGTGGAACCGTGATTTCAAGGCGTTCTACGAACGTCTGCGAAGGGCAGGCAAGCCGTTCAAGGTTGCGATCACAGCCGTCATGCGAAAGCTTCTGATCCTTGCGAACACCTTGCTGAAGGAGGGCAGGGCCTGGTCGGCGACCCCGCCCTGAACCGGCCTTTGGCCGCGTGGTGCCCGAGCTCAGCAGTGCGAGACCAAGCTGCCCCTCGCTGCGGTTGCGAGACGGGTTGGCGCTGCCGTGCCCGCTTCGCCCTGCGGGGCGACAGCCGACTTGCGGCGGCGCGGAGCGGCGGGCTGTAGAGCAAGCAAAAGTCGCCATTTGGCGCGCCAGAGGATCACCAATTTCAGAGCGCCTCGCTAGGAATACCGCGACTATGTCGACCTGACCATGCCAGGAGACCTGCCGGTCGCCGAGGTGCGTGTGATGATCGAGAAGGCGCTGGTTCCGATCCCCGCGCTGATGACCGGCTCGCTGCCGGAGGTGCAGGTCTTCAGCTATGGCCCCGCGGGATCACCTACCGGGTGAAATACTGGGTTCCACGCCACGACCGCGAACTCGCCTGGCAGGCGGGGATCTTCGCCCGCGTCGATGCCACGTTGCGGACGAAAGGCATCCGGGGGACGCCGGACTCTGTGGTTCTGCACCCGCCGCCTTCTGTCCTGACTGAGATCAAGGTAGAGGGCGCGATCCAGCGCCGTCCCAGAGGACAGGCTGTCACCAATGCATGGCGAATGAGTGGCCGGATGGAATGGCTGCCCGTTTCAAGAAATCACCTCCATATTAGTTCAACTTCATAACTCGTTAAGATTTCCTGATTGTAACGGAGGTCTTTCGAATGCTTCCTGTTGGGGCGAGCCGACGGAACGGCGCGCCTCACCAGGAGGAAGACATGGACGAGGGGTCTTTGGCGCGGCGATCGAATGTGTCGCTGCCGCGGCGGGCATGGAACATCCGCCGCAAGGCATTGCTGATGGGCGAGGTGCAGGGGCAGGGCTATATCGGCCAGGCGCTCGGCGTGGCCGACGTGCTGGCCGCGTCCTACTTCCACGCCTTGAGCTACCGGCCGGACGATCCCGAATGGGAAGGGCGCGACCGCTTCCTTTTGTCGATCGGCCATTACGCCATGGCGCTTTACGCCGTGCTGATGGAGGCGGGTATCCTGCCCGAAGCGGAACTCGAAACCTACGGCATGGACGACTCGCGCATGCCCATGTCGGGCATGGCCTCCTATACGCCGGGAATGGAGATCACCGGTGGCAGCCTTGGCCACGGACTGGGGATTGCGGTCGGCATGGCAATGGGGCTGAAGCGCAAGGGGAACCCCGCCTTCGTCTACAACCTCATGTCGGACGGCGAGTTGGGCGAGGGCTCGACTTGGGAAGCCGCAATGGCGGGCGCGCACCACCGCTTGGACAACCTGATCTGCCTGGTGGACTTCAACGACCAGCAGGCGGACGGGAAGTCGACGCAGATGCTCAGCGCCGAGCCGCTGCCCGAGAAGTGGGAAGCCTTCGGCTGGCACTGCCAGCGCGTGGACGGGAACGACCTCGACGCCGTTGTCGCGGCCTTCGACGCGGCCCGCGGGCTGAGCGAGCCCCGGCCACGCGCCATCATCTTCGACACCCGCATGTGCAAGGGCGTCCCGTTCCTTGAAACGCGCGAGATCACGCATTTCGTCCGCGTCGAGCCCGATGAGTGGGCCAAGGCGCTGGCCGTTCTGGAAGAAGGAAAGCCGCAATGACGCTCGCCTCGATGGCCCGCAAATACGAACCGCGCCGGCTGCCCGAGGGCGAGCGGCAGGCCACGTCCGCCATGATCGCCTCTCTGGCCGCCGAAGGCTACGAGACTGAGGCCGCGCCCTTCGGGAACGCCCTGATCGAGCTTGCGCGACAACGCCCCGAGATCGTGGGCCTGACCGCCGACCTTGCGAAATACACCGACCTGCATGTCTTCGCGCAGGCCTTTCCCGACCGCTTCTACCAGATGGGTATGGCCGAGCAGGTGATGGTCTCGGCGGCCGCGGGGCTGGCGCGCGAGGGCTTCATCCCCTTCGCCACGACTTATGCGGTCTTCGCCTCGCGCCGGGCCTATGACTTCATCGCCATGGCCATCGCCGAGGAGAACCTGCCGGTGAAGCTGGTCTGCGCCCTGCCGGGCCTGACGACCGGCTACGGCCCCAGCCATCAGGCGACCGAAGACATCGCGATCTTCAGGGGGCTGCCCAACATGACCATCATCGACCCCTGCGACGCGGTGGACATCCGCCAGTCCGTGCAGGCGATGGCCGACCATCCCGGACCCGTCTATTCGCGGCTGCTGCGGGGCAAGGTGCCGGCGGTCCTGACCCGCTACAAGCCGGACTACCAGTTCCGGCTGGGGAAGGCGCAGATGATCCGCGAGGGCAGGGACGTCCTCGTCATTTCGTCGGGCTTCATGACCATGCGCGCCTTGGACGCGGCCGAGTTGCTGGCGGCGGATGGCGTGGATGTGGCGGTGCTGCATGTGCCGACGATCAAGCCGCTCGATACCCAGACCATCCTGACGGAGGCGGGCCGAGGCGGAAGGCTGGTCGTCGCCGCCGAGAACCACACGGTCGTGGGGGGCTTGGGCGAGGCGGTCGCGGCCACGCTGCTGCGAGCGGGGGTGACGCCCAGCTTCCGTCAGATCGGCCTGCCCGACGAGTTCCTCGAGGCCGGGGCGCTGCCGACGCTGCACGAGATGTATGGGATTTCGGTCGGCAAGGTGGCCCAACAGATCAAGGGCTGGCTCTGAGAGCCACCATCAGCACACAAGGGAGGAGAACGGCATGGGCCTTCTTGAAGGACGTTTCGTGGTCATCACCGGGGCAGCCTCGCCACGGGGCTTGGGCAAGGCGACGGCGCGGCTGTTCGCCGAGCATGGCGCCACGGTCGCCATCCTCGATCTGGATGCGGATGCCGCAGCTGAGGCGGCCGAGGATCTGGGCGAGGGGCATGTGGGCCTTGCCTGCAACGTGGTGGACAAACCTGCCTGCGAGGCTGCCGTGCGCGCCTTGCTGGATCGCTGGGAACGCATCGACGTGCTGGTGAACAACGCCGGCATCACCCAGCCGCTGAAGATCATGGACATCGCGCCCGAGAACTATGACGCGGTGCTGGACGTGAACCTGCGCGGCACGCTCTACATGAGCCAGGCGGTGATCCCCACCATGCGGCAGCAGAAGTCGGGCAGCATCGTCAACATGTCCTCGGTGTCGGCGCAGCGGGGCGGTGGCATCTTCGGCGGGCCGCATTACTCGGCTGCCAAGGCGGGCGTGCTGGGTCTGACAAAGGCCATGGCGCGCGAACTTGCGCCTGCGAACGTGCGGGTCAACGCCATCTGCCCCGGCTTCATTGCCACCGACATCACCGCCGGAAAGCTCACGCCCGAGATGCAGCAGGCGGTGCTGGACGGCATCCCGATGGGCCGCGCGGGCGAGGCGATCGACGTCGCCGGCTGCGCGCTGTTCCTGGCCTCGGACATCTCCGCCTATTGCACGGGCACCGAGGTCGATGTGAACGGCGGCTCGCTCATCCACTGACCGCCTTCAGGACAACGAAACACCACCACCCGCATCCTCCCCGCCGATCGCGAGGGGTGCGGGTTCGTCCTCGTCCCTGATCCGGCATCCCGCGCGCAGCAGCAGGTCGCGCGCTTCATCGTTGTGCTCGCGGCCTACCACCCGCAGCCAGTCAGAAAAGATCCGCACGATCCGGCGCGACAGGTGGCGCGAGGGACAGACCAGCCAGTAGGCCGGGATGTCGATGACCTCGAAGGCGGGCGACAGCGGAATCATCGATCCTTCCTTCAGTTCGTTCCCGGCCAGCGTCGCGCTGTCGAGCACCACGCCGCCCCCATCCTTGGCGAACTGGATCGCCATGGAGGAGCGGTCGAAGCGATAGGCATAGACCCGCTTCACATCCACGATGTCGTTGCGGGGCAGCCAGGCGTCCCAGCGGATAAGCGTCTTGACGCTGTCGATCAGCCGCGCGGCCCGCAACTGCTCGTGCGGGTCGTCTGACAGCCTGTGCAGGCCGGCAAGATAATCCGGGCTGCACATTGGCAACACCAGGTCCCGCACCATGCATTCCGTATGCAGGCCCGACCAGTCGCCTGCCCCATAGCGCAGATCCACGTCGACGACCTCGGTGTCGAAGTCGGTGAAATCCGGCGTCGCGTCGATGCGCAGGTCCCATTGCGGGTTCGCGGCGGCAAAGCTGGCCAGCCGCGGTCCCAGCCAGCGCACCCCGAACGAGGGGCTGACCCGCAGGTTCAGGTGATGGCTTTCGCGCTGGCGGACGATCGCCGTGTGCACGTCCCGGATCGACCGGAAGGCCTCGGTCGTGGTCTGGTAGAGCCGGTCCCCGTCCAGGGTCAGCGAAAGCCGCTGCTTGTGGCGCCGGAACAGACGGACGCCGAACTGCTGTTCCAGCAATCGGATCTGCTGGCTGACGGCGGAAGCCGAGACGCCCAGTTCCTCAGCGGCCTTCGTCACGCGCCCCAGCCGGGCCACGGTCTCGAAATAGACAAGGGCGTTGAGATTGAGGTCGCGGATCATCGAATTCTTCGCCGGTCCTGTGAAGCCACGCTTAAGAGGCGGTTAAGAATCCGAGATTGTCACCTCGGGGCCGCATCGGCAAGAATGATAGGGCGAGCAAGGCACGCTGACGGAGAGGAGCCCGTCACTGCCACACCAAGCTCGCGGGGAGAGGTTCCAGCACGGAATGCATGACGACGCGCCATCGCGGCGCGAGCAGGCCACCGAGACAGCGGCAGGCAAGAAAAGCCTGCGCGCCAACGCCCCGAACGGCCCGACCCGCGGCTTTCCAGCCGGCCCGGAAAGCCGCTGCACCCTGCTCCGAGGTGTGGAGACCAGATCATGGCCGGCAAATTCATGGAGGAGAATGAAATGACCTACCCGACCAGCCGTCGCAGCCTGCTCAAGGGTGCCGCGGCGCTTGTCCTGCTGATGACGGCCTCGCCGGCCCTGGCCCAGGTGACCCTGACGCTCGGCCACGGCGCCGCGCCGGGCAACCCGCGCAGTGTCGCTGCCGAAGAATTCGCGCGCCTCGTCACTGAGCGCACCGGCGGAAACGTGACCGTCAACATCGCAGGCTCTGAGCAACTCGGCGACGACGTGTCGATGCTGACCAGCCTGCGCACCGGCGCGCTCGACTTCACGGCGAACAGCCAGGGCGCGTCCTCGGGCCTCGTGCCCGAGCTTTCGGCCATCGGGCTGCCGTTCCTGTTCGAGGACGCAGCCGCTGCCTACAAGGTCCTGGAGGGACCCATTGGCGACCAGCTCGAAGCGAAGTTCGCTGACCTCGGCATCGAGGTCCTGGACTGGTGGGACAACGGGTTGCGCCACACCACGACCGCCGAAAAGCCCGTCGTGACGCCCGCGGACCTGTCGGGGCAGACGATCCGCACCCCTGCCGATCCGATCACCGTGGACATCTTCCAGGCCTTCGGCGCGGCGACCGAGCAGATCCCCTTTGGCGAGCTTTACATCGCCTTGCAGCAGGGCGTCGTGGACGGGCAGGAAAACCCGCTCGCCAACATCGCCAGCGCCAAGCTTTACGAGGTGAACCCCTTCATCAACCTGACCGGCCACAAGTGGGAATCCACCCCATTCCTGATGTCCGTGATGGCTACGGCCAAGGTGTCGCCCGAGGAACTGGAGATCATCCGGCAGGCGGCGCGCGACGCGGGCGAGACGCAGCGCCGGCTGATGGCCGAGACTGCCGCCGCCCTGCTGGAGGAGTTCAGGGCGAACCCGGCCTTGACCGTCACGGAAGTGGACCGGGCCGCCTTCCAGCAAGCCAGTCAGAGCGTCGTCGAGAAATGGCGCGCGGGCGAGATCGGCGCTTTTGTCGACGAAGTCGTCGCCGCCGTGAACGGGGGTTGAGATAATGGCCGCGGATCGCGATGCCCGCCACCCGCAAGCGGAGAGTGACACCCTCGGGGTGCCGATTGGCAAGGCGCGGACGGTGGCGCTGGCCGACTTGGTGGACCGCGTCGTGGCCGCCTTCTGCCGCTTCCTCGTCCTCGTCACCGGGATCGCGCTGACGGTGATCCTGTCGGCGAACGTGGGGGCGCGCTATGTGTTCGAGACGGGCGGCTTCCGGGCCGCCCAGGAACTGCCCGAGCGGATCTTCCCGTGGTTCATCGTCGGCGGCATCGTCCTTGCCACACAGGCGGGCGGCCACATGGCCGTCGAGTGGCTGCCAAGCAAGCTGGGCCCAAGGGGCCGCCGCAACCTGCTGCTGCTGGGCAATGCCATCATTGTGGTGGTCTATACGGTTCTGCTGCGCGAGGCGCTGCGCCTTGCCGACATCGCCAGCGCCGAACGCAGCCCGGTTCTGGGACTGTCGGGAAGCCACGGCTACTGGTCGATGGCTCTCGGGCTCGGCCTCGTCAGCCTGGTGACGATCACCTCGTCGATCCGCATCAGCATCCTCGGCCCCGAAGCCGCTTACCGCGCGACCTTCAAGGAGATCTGAGATGACCCTTGTCCTTGTTCTCGTCTTTATCGCGCTGATGATCCTGGCGGTCCCGGTCGGGCACGCGCTGATCATCGCAGGCGCGGCCGCGGTCCTGTGGAACGGCGTCGTCCCCCTGATGGTCGTGGCTCAGCAGATGTTCGACCAGACCCAGTCCTTCCCGATGCTGGCGCTGCCCTTCTTCATGCTGGCCGGCGCCCTGATGATGGGCGGGCGGCTGGGGCGCGAGCTTCTCGACTTCGCCTCCGAGGGCATGAAGCGTTATCGGGGCGGAGAGCTTTCCACCACCGTGGTCGCCTCGGTCGCCTTCGGCGGCGTGTCGGGCAGCGCGGTCGCCAATGCCTCGGCGCTGGGATCGGTGCTGATCCCCTGGCAGAAGAAGCGCGGCTATCCGGCGGGCCTCTGTGCCGCGAACAACGCGACCTCGGCGGTGATCGACATCCTCATTCCGCCTTCGATCCCGATGATCATCTATGCGCTGGTCAGCAATGCCAGCGTCGGCGACCTGTTCACCGCCGGCATCCTGCCGGGGCTGCTGATGGCGGCAGGGTTCGTCGGTGTCTGCTGGGGGATCTCGCGCAAGCGGAACTATCCCGTCTCGACCGAGAAGCCGGACCGGCGCGCGCTGCTGAAGCTGGCGCTGCGCTCGGCCCCCGCGCTTGCCTTGCCGATCCTGATCGTGGTGATCCTGCGCTTGGGCTTCGCCACGCCGACCGAGGTGGCGGTGCTGTCGGTGCTTTACTCGCTGGCGCTGAGCCTGATGCTTTACCGCGACCTCAGTTGGGCACGCTTCCGCGATTCGATGATCGAGGCCGGGGTCGCCACCGGCGTGGTCATGCTGGTCATCATGGGCAGCGCGGTGATCGGCTGGCTGCTGACCTTCGGGCAGGTGCCGACGCAGGTCGCGCAATGGGTGACGGCCAACATCGAGTCGAAATGGCTGATCCTGCTGGCGCTGAACATCCTGATGTTGATCGTGGGGATGCCGCTCGACCTGCCACCGGCGATCCTGCTGCTGGGGCCGATCTTCGTGCCGCTGGCGGCTGCGATGGGCATCGACCCGGTGCAACTGGGCCTCATCATGATCATCAACCTCGGGATCGGGCTCTACACGCCACCGATCGGGACGACCCTGTTCATCTCGTCATCCATCGCACGAGCCAGCTTGGGCGAGACCACGCGCGAGCTGTGGCCCTTCTTCCTGGTGGCGATGGCTGTCCTTCTGGCCGTTACCTACATCCCGGCGCTGACGATCTACTAAGTCGTTGCGTCCGAACTACGATGGCGCCTTCTGGCATGAGGCGCCGTCGTGGCCTTTCCGGCACCGTCATGTTTTTTTAAACGATACGTGGCGCACATGATTGTTGGGTGGCCCCTGAAGGAGACGCGCCGTGCCTGAACTCAGTTTTGACTTCCTGTTCACGGCCGAGGGCTGGATCGCGATGGCCGCGCTGATCGCGATGGAGGTCGTGCTCGGCATCGACAACCTGATCTTCATCTCGATCCTCAGCAACAAGCTGCCGGCGGAGCACCGGGTCAAGGCCCGCCGGCTGGGGATCGGCGCCGCGCTGATCATGCGGCTGATCCTGCTGGCGACGATCGCCTGGATCGTCGGGCTGACCGAGCCGGTGTTCACGGCCTTCGGCCATGCCTTTTCCTGGCGCGACCTGATCCTGATCGCGGGCGGGTTGTTCCTGGTCTGGAAGGCGACAAAGGAAATCCACCACACCGTCGATCCGGTCGATCACAAGGACAACGTCGTCGGCGGTGCGGTCAGCGCGTCGCTGGGCGGCGCGATCTTCCAGATCCTGCTGCTCGATCTGGTCTTCTCGGTCGACTCGATCATCACCGCCGTCGGCATGACCGACCACCTCGCGATCATGTATATCGCGGTCATCGTCTCGATCACGGTGATGCTGGTCGCGGCCACGCCGCTGGCCAACTTCATCGAGCGCAACCCGACGATCGTAATGTTGGCGCTCAGCTTCCTGCTGATGATCGGGATGTCGCTGATCGCCGACGGCATGGGGTTCCACGTGCCCAAGGGCTACATCTATGCCGCCATGGGCTTCTCGGCCTTTGTCGAGGGACTCAACATCATCGCCCGGCGCAGGAACTCCGGCGCGGCAGAGGCGGCGGAAACCGAGGGGGATCGCGCCTAGACGATTGGGGAGCCCGGCCGCCGCAGGTTGGCGGCGGCTCTCGATCCATGGCGCCACCCACCTGCGCCCAAGATAGCAGTAGACGGGCATCTCGAGCGTCGACGCCGCCTGACCGGAGACCTCCGAGTATCGGAGGTCTCCGGTCCGGTCAGGCTCATCGTGAGGTTTCAGACCTTGCGCTTCAAGACAGATGCTTGCTCGATCCCTGGGGTCTCGCGCGGGCCTGCTGCGGCCCCACGCCGCCCCTCCTAAGGTCGGGTCGGCGCGAGGCTGGACAACCGGGCTATCCCGCAAGCGATCGTCACCCGAAGGGCCGAGACGGGCGGCGCGGGAAAAGCCGCAAAAGAGGGGCAGGGGTCCAGGCTCGGGGCGAAGGCCGGTGCAGCCGGCCGCAGCCTAGAGCGCGGTCTCGGCCAAGGGACGGGATGCGGCTTAACGCTATCATTCTCTTTGTTGTGCCATCACAGGCCGCATGATAGCATTTCTGTTAATGTGACATCACAGGAGCAAGCCATGGGGAACATGACCATTCGCAACCTGCCGGATGAGGTCCACGACCACCTGCGGCGACAAGCTGCCAGCAATAGTCGCAGCATCGAGGCGGAAGCCCGCGCCATCCTGGTCAACTCCTATGTCGCCAAGCACACGGGCGGCTTCGGCCAGCAACTCCGGTCCAGGTTCCAGAGCACGGGCGTGATTGGTGATGAACTGGACCTGAAGCGCGACAAGACGGTAGGTGAGGCGGCGAATTTTTCATGATCGTCCTCGACACCAATGTTCTGTCGGAGGTCCAGAAACCTGTCCCAAATGAGCGCGTCATGGCGTGGCTTGATGCCCAGGAGCCGGGTGATCTCTTTATCACGGCCGTCACGGCGGAAGAGCTGCTGTTCGGCGCCTTCATTCTGCCAGCCGGAGACCGGAGGGCCCGGTTGATCGGCACCATCGAGGCCATTTTGCAGGACGACTTCAATGGTCGTGTTCTCCCCTATGATGTGACCGCCTCGCAGTTCTATGCGTCGCGCGTGGCGGCCGCGCGGGAACGCGGCATCACCATCGGACATGCCGATGGACAGATCGGTGCGATTGTCGCGGCCCAAAGAGAAGCGAAGATCGCGACCCGCGACACGGGACCATTCGAGGCCATGCGCATCGAGGTCATCAACCCGTGGGACTATCAGCCTTGACCCTCACACCTGCACGGTCGGCAGTTCGCTGATCCTGGTGGTGTAGCGGGGCGAGCGGTGATCGGCGCGCAAGCGCCACTCACCCGCGAAGCCCTCGCGCGCCAGCACCATCGTCTTTTTGCCGAAGCGGTCGTTGATCGCATCGAGCGCGTCCGTCAGGCGCGCATCGCGCGGCCGGTCAGGCTCGAAGAGCATGGCCGGCCGGTGGGCCTCAGGCAGCAGATCATCGAGGATCACCCCGGCCTTGGTATAGCCGCAGCCGTTGCCGGACGGATCGCCCCGCCAGCCTCGGCGCGCGGCAGACACGGCGGCATCCACCAGGTCGAAGGTGTGGTTGGACATGGGCCGCAGGCGCACGCTGCGCGAAGCGGAGTGCTGCGGGCGATCCGGCTTGTGCGGGTTGGTGTGGAAAAAGACCGTCAGCGTTCCGGCGACAAGGCCATGCTGGCGCAGCTTCTCGGCCGCGCGGGTCGCATGGGCGGCGATGGCCTGCGCCAGAACGTCGAATATCGTCATGGGCGTGCCCGAGGATCGGGTCACGGCCATGCCCTTTCTCTGCGGCGGCACATCCTCGAAGTCGATGCAGGCAATGCCCCGCAGCTCCGCCACCAGCCGTTCCAGCACAACCGTGCCGATCTTGCGGGACAAGCCCATTGGCAGGTCGCGCAACGCGGCCGCGGTTCTGACGCCCTGGGCGATCAGCTTGGCCTCGGTTGCGGGACCGACGCCCCATATCTCCCCGATGGGAATGCGGCTCATCACATAGTCCCGCACCTGGGGGTTCATGAGATTGCAGACGCCCCCGAAGATCGGGTTCTTCTTGGCAGCATAGTTCGCCAGCTTGGCGAGAGTCTTTGTGGGCGCGATGCCAACGCAGGTCGGGATGCCTACCTGGGTGCGAACCGCTTGGCGCATCCGGGCGGCGTGCGCCTCCATGCGATCGCCAAAGCCGGACAGGTCCACAAAGGTTTCGTCGATCGAATACACGTCGAGGCGCGGCGAGTAGCCATGCAGAACCTGCGTCACGCGTGCAGATAAGTCCCCATAAAGCGTGTAGTTGGAGGACAGGGTCTTCACGCCGTGCCGCTCCATGAAGTCGCGCATCTTGAAGGCGGGCGCCCCCATCTTGATCCCCAAAGCCTTCGCCTCGTCAGACCTCGCAACGGCGCAGCCGTCATTATTCGAGAGGACGATTACGGGGATGCCGTGCAGCGAAGTGTCGAACAGCCGCTCGCAGGACACATAGAAATTGTTGCAGTCGATCAGGACTATCGGCTTGTCGGATGCCTCAAGCATGGCCCTATTCGACGGGCAGGCGGCGCACTACACCTGCCACCACGCCCCAGATCTCGGTCGTCTCGGAGACCGGGATCGTCTCGTATCCATCGCTGCGGGCGCGCGGGTCCAGGAACCAGGTGCCGTCCCGCTTGGCGAGCTTCTTGACGGTGATCTGACCATCAACGAGGGCCAGCACGATGCGCCCGCTGCGCCGCCGTCCTGCCCGGTCCACCGCGATCAGGTCGCCGTCCAGGATGCCTTCGGCCTCAAGGCTGTCGCCGGAGACGCGCCACCAGAAGGTCGCGTGTTCGTGGCGGACGACCCATTTCATCGGATCAACGGTTTCCTCAAGATCGTCCGCCGCAGGCGAAGGAAAGCCCGCTGGCACCCATATGGCGGCCAGAGGCATATCGCGGTCGATCAGCGTGACGGTCAGAAGTTGAAGATCAAATGACATGGCCTGAGAACAAGACGTGAACACGAGCATAGTTCCTACCGCCTGCTGTTCGTCAAGACCTGTGATGATCGCAAAAGAAAGCCCCGCCGAAGCGAGGCCAAGTTTTCCTCCGTTGCAGGAAGGAAAATCGGAGACCAGTCCAGTGGCTATGCGAAAGGATGGGCGGATAGCGTTCGCAGATCGGCATTGGCCTGACGCCACACCATTCCGACGACCAGGCCCACATATGCAATGGCAAGACCACAGACAACGAGAGTGGGGCTGCTGACACCAACAAGATACAGGGTGAAGCCACTGCTGATGATGGTGAGAACCAGCATAAACGCGGCGTACTTCTTGCGCTCTCTGGGTGCATCCACAATCTGGTGGGCAGCATATTGCTCGGCTGCTTGTGCATTCTGGAAAAGGGCCGGTTGGTCCTGGTCACTCTTGATCGCTTCCACTCGCCCGTCCGGGTAAGCGATCGCAGCCTGAAAGACATTGCCGTTCTGGATATAAGTCGGGGTTTGCATGTTTCCTCCGTCACAGAAGGCGGATTTTCAATCATACAGTGGTCTTGCGAAGGGTCAAGATCACGGTGGCGATGCGGGTGCCGACCTCGGCAAAGCTCTGCGGCGCTCGATGTCCTGCGTCGCGCGGCGGCACGGGCGCAGGCGCATGATCCGCGCCGCGATCCGGCGGTGATCGAGGCGCTGATGCTGGCCTGTGACGGCCACCCGAAAGGGGTGCTGATGGAGGCCGCGTGGAACAGGGGCGCGGCGCTCACCCATCCGGGACTGCGGATGGCCGAGTTGCAAAGGATTGCCGATCTTCTGGCAGAGGCACAGGCAGGCCGCAGGTGATACCTTGCAACAAGAAGCCCCGCGCGAGACGGGGCCGAGTTTTCCCTTGTCACACTGGAGGGAAGATCAGACGTTTACGCGGCAGATTTGCGAAGGGTCAAGATCGCGGTGGCGATCCGGTTCCCAACAAGGATCGGAAGAGTATTGCGGTGGCTAGGTCAGGCTGCGCGCAGCCTGCATCTGCCGAACGCGATCTTGTGGCGGTGACGACCCGGCTGCTGAGGGAATGCCATGAGCAGACAGGTATGCTCATCCTGCCAGGCATCTCACGGGCACTGAAAGCGTCACCTGCAGGCCCTGCGCTGCCCATTCAGCAGTGATGGTGCCGCCCAGACTGTCGATGCCGCTCGACACCATCGTCGTGCCGAAGCCTGTCGCGAGCGGAGGACCCGCCGTCGGCGGACCGCCCTGTTCTTCCCACGCGATCTCGAAGCTTTCTCCCCCGTTTCGGCAGTCGACAAGCACCCGGCCCTCTGCGTTCGAGAGAGCCCCGTACTTGATGGCATTCGTCGCCTGCTCGTGCAGGATCAGCGCCAGCGTCGTCGCGGCGGACTGCCCCAGCGGCAGGTCATCGCCCGTGATCCGGATCCGCCTGCCGTCCTCGTCGTAGGGATGCAGCAACACCTTCAGCAGGCCCCTTACCGTGCTTTCGCGCTCGTTCCGGGCCGAGAAGCTGCCGGGAAGAACATAGTCGTGCGCCCGTGCAAGCGCACCGATGCGTCCCCGGAACGCCGTGACGAACGCGCGTGCGTCGCCGTCGCGGGCCGAAGCAGACGCCAGACCGCTGACGACACTGAAGACGTTCTTGATGCGGTGGGACAGCTCGCGCGCCAGCAGGTCGCGTGCCTCGATCGTCCGCTTCAATTCCAGATGCGCCATTGTCTGGCGGGCGAGGGCGCGCAGCACCTCCTGCTGCTCGCTTGTCAGCCCTTCTGGCCGGGGTTGGTAGTCCAGCACGCAGACAGTGCCGAGCGGCAGCCCTTCAGGTGTATCCAGCCGGGCGCCGGCATAGAACCGCAGGTGCGGGGACCCGGTCACCAGCGGATTGCAGTCGAACCGCCGGTCGTCCGCCAGATCCGGGACGACAAGAATTTCCGGCTCGAGGATCGCGCGGGCGCAAATCGACACGTCGAGCGGCATCTCGCGGACGCCCAGGCCGATCTCGGACTTGAAGAACTGGCGGGTGTCCGCGACCAGGTTGACCACCGCCATGGGCGCCTTGCAGATCAGTGCCGCAACACGGGTGATGTTGTCGAACTCGGGTTCGGGCGGAGTGTCGAGGATGCCATAGCGCAGAAGCGCGGCAAGCCTATCGGCTTCGATCCAGCTCGGCGGGGCTCCGGTGCCCGCCTGATCGCATCCGTTTTCAACGTCCACGGTCAAGCATCTCACTGTCATTGCCGAACATGATCTCTGAACAGCTCCGCTCCGGGCGACGCCCTGAGGCGGCAAGCGTCGCCACCCCCGAGCCGATGTCCGTTATCGTTTACGTCGAAATTCCACGGCCCGGCAATCAGTCCCGGCACAAGGCTCCATGATCTGTTGCTGGCCTCGGAGGCAAAAGACAGAGGCCGTGGGGAACGCGGTCAGGGTTCGTCGGACGCAAGCTTGTCATGAAGGTTCTGGTCTTGCCCCCGTTTCGCCGGACACTCAGGCGGTTGCGGTTTGAGCTGCGATGAACTCGCGTGGCGAGCGCATCTTCAACCCTGAGTGCGGGTGGTTGTTGTTGTAGATGCTATGCGCGTCCTGTTCCCGAGGGCGTAGGCTTTGGGCCTTCGCCAGTGATGGAGGCCGCAATGACAAATGCTACTGCAACGACCGGTCTTGTCTGCACCGTTGCCGTCGAGCTTGC
>NZ_JACJFU010000039.1:0-18530 GCF_014164635.1 Paracoccus sp. MC1854
CCGATCCAGCTTGCTTCGACGCTTAGGATGGTTCGGCACGGCTGCGCTCCTCCGATGACAGGGACGAGCAATGTTAGCGGATCATGCCAGCCGCGAAGCCTCACCAACAGATTTTGCTGACATGCCCGGTTACTTCATATACTTCATTAATTCATATCTTTTAGATTGAAAGGATTTGAATCCACTGCAGCATTGACCCCGTTGCCCTTTTGGAATTCATCGAATTAGGGGTGAATTAACGCGCGTTTCTATTCATGTTTTTCGTAAGTTCCGGCTAATGGGATTGGCGGAATACGAGATCAACATGAGAATGGGAAATGGGGCCAACGCCTAGTTCTTTGGGGGGACGGCACACGCGGGGGGAGTTATCTCGCCTCTCGCCCGTCGCGGCTGGGGGGGGCTGCTGGCATGAGCTTCACCCCTCCTTGGCTGACCGGAACCGACGCGCAGCTTGCCACGCGGTTCTTAAAGACGCTGCAAATCCCTGAAGGCCCGAAGGCCGGTCAACCGCTGACGCTGGTTCCGTTTCAGGAGCAGTTTGTGAACGGCGTATTGGCGGCGGAGATCAACGTGGCCTGCCTGTCCATCGGACGCGGCAACGCCAAGACCGCGCTATCGGCGGGGATCGCCCGCGGCTCGCTGATGGGGGTGTGGGACAAGCAGCCCCGCCGGGACATCCTGCTCGCCGCCCGCAGCCGGGATCAGGCCGCTATTGCGTGGAACTTCGTCGCAGGGTTCGCGCAATCGCTGCCCGAGGAAGAACGGGCCCAGCTCCAGTTCCGCTGCGCCCCGCGCCTTGAGATCGAATACAAGGGCGAAGGCGGGCCGCACATCCTTCGCGCCATCAGCGCGGACGGCAAGACGGCGCTTGGCTCGGTCCCGACGCTGGTTCTGATGGACGAGCGCGGGCATTGGCCGCTCGACAAGGGCGATGATCTGGAACACGCGCTGCTGTCCGGTCTGGGCAAGCGGGGCGGCAAGGGCCTGCTCATCTCGACCTCAGCCAGCACCGACACCCACACCTTCAGCCAATGGCTCGATAACCCGCAGCCCGGCGTTTACATCCAGGAACACCGGCCCCCGCCAAGCCTCCATGTGGACGATCTGCCATCGCTGGAGGTCGCCAACCCCGGCGCGGACCACGGCATCGGGTCGAGCCTTGAATGGCTGCAAGGGCAGGCGCGGCGGGCGAACGCGCGGGGCGGGTCCACGCTCACGAGCTTCCGCCTCTACAACCGCAATGAGCGGGTCAGCGGCGAGGCGCGGGACGTGCTGCTGACCGCCGACGAATGGCTGAACTGCGAAGCGGCGGACCTGCCGCCGCGTTCGGGGGAGTGCATCGTCGGGATCGACCTTGGCGGCTCCGCGTCCATGTCGGCTGCGGCCTATTACTGGCCTGCCACCGGGCGGCTGGAAGCCCTCGTCACTTTTCCCTGCAATCCCGGCCTTGCGGATCGCGGCGCTGCCAACGGCGTGTCGGGCCGATACATCGAGATGGAGAACCGGGGCGAGTTGAACACGATGGGCGACAAGACCGTGCCCGTCGCCCTGTGGCTCAAGGAGATCATGGGTCAGGTCGAGGGCGAGAACGTCTCCGCCCTGACCGCCGACCGTTACAAGCAATCGGAACTCGCCGAGGCGCTGGACCGCGCCGGGGTCCGCTTCCCGGTCGTCTGGCGTGGTCAGGGCTTCCGCGACGGCGGCGAGGATTGCGAACGCTTCCGCCGCGCGGCCTACGATGGAAAGGTCAAGTCGCGCCCGTCGCTGCTGCTGCGCTCGGCTTTCGCTGATGCCGTGGTGCTGCGTGATCCTGCGAACAACCTGAAGCTGGCGAAAGCCCGGTCCACGGGGCGCATCGACGCCGTTGCCGCGACCGTGCTTGCCGTCGCCGAGGGCGCGCGGTGCATGGGGCGTCCTTCTCGCAATGCGAGCGCCGCGACATGGGCGTGACGCATCCCCGCTATTCGCGCGCCATTCTGCGAACCGAACGCTGGAAAGCCGTTCGGCTGCTGGCGAAACGCCGCGACGAATGGAAATGCGTTTCTTGCGGGTCCGTGGATCGGCTGGAGGTCGATCATATCCGCCCGGTTAGGAATGCGCCCGAAAGGGCTTTTGATCTGACCAATCTGCAAACGCTCTGCTCGGCCTGCCATTCGCGCATGACGCGGATTGAGGTCGGCATGGGCACACCCAATCCCGCCCGTGGGGCGTGGAAATCTGCCGTGCGGGATATGATGCCGGCGAAGCATAACACAGGAGACAGGAATGCTTGACAGTGTGAAGATCGCGCGGCGGCAATCGGAAATCCGCCAACAACTGGCCGGGATCGTCGGAAAGGAAAACCCCTCCGATGAAGAAACCCGTTCGATGGAGGCGCTCGATGCCGAATATCGGTCGAATGAAACGCGCTACCGTGCGGCGCTGATCGCCGAAGACACCGAGCGCCGCAATGCGGGCGACGAACTGGAAACGCGCTCGGGGCGCGAATGGGCTGATATGGTCGCGGGCTTCGAGCTTCGGCAGGTCGTCGCGGCCCTGGAAGAAGGCCGCAGCCTTTCCGGGCAGACGGCCGAGATCGTGCAGGAGATGCGCTCGCACGGCGGCTACCGGGGCATCCCCGTGCCGCTGGCCGCGCTGGAACAGCGGGAGTTGGTCGCGGGCACCACGACGAGCGGCGACGTGCCGTAGCCCGTCACCATCCGCCCGCTGATCGACCGTATCTTCCCGGCGTCGGTCGCGTCCCGTCTGGGCGGCGAGGTCATCAACATCACGCAAGGCGCGGTCGCCATCCCGGTCGCCACGGCGGGCGCGATTGCGGGCTGGGCACCGACCGAAGGCGCGAACGTGCCGGGGCCGCAGCCCTTCGACTTCGCGGAGCGGATGCTGGAACCCGACCATACGCTCGGCGTCCACATGCGGATCACCCGCAAGGCGCTGAAGCAGGCGGGCGACGGGCTGGAACAGGCGATCCGGCGCGACATGAACGCAGCGGTGCAGACCGAACTTGACCGGGCAATCCTGATGGGCAGCGGCGCGAACGGCCAGCCCCTCGGCATCCTGCCGGGGTCGGGCAGCTACGGCATCCCCGTCACTCCTATGGGCGCGGGCGCGAGCTGGGCCGCGTTCCGGGCGGCGTCGTGTCGCGCTCATGGACGGGAACTTCGTCAAGTCGCCGGGCGACATCCGCATGGGCTTCAACCCGGAAATCTGGGCGGAGCTGAACGACGCGCTGATTGCGGGCACCGCCGTGTCGCAATGGGACCGGCTGGTGAAGCACATCCCGGCCAGCCAAATCGCGCTGGCCCCGACGCTGCCCGAGGGTGCCGCAGTCCTGACGACCAACACGGGCGGCATCGCGCCGTTCTATGTCGGCATCTGGGGCGGCATGGACCTGATCAGCGATCCCTACTCGGACGCGCAATCGGGCACCCTGCGGCTGACCGCGCTGCTGACCGCCGACGTGACCGTGGCGCGGGGGTCGCAACTGGCGATCCTGACCGGGCTGATGGGTGCGTGATGCTCTGGGGCGGTCACGAGGGCGGGCTTGAAGTCCGCAAGCGGGCATCCGGCGCCTTCGCGCTTCATGGCCGCTTTCCCTACAACAAGGCTGCCGTCCTGACGGACGGTGGCCGCACCGGGCGTCCCCGCAAGGAGGTCATCGCTTCGCGGGCGTTCGAGTATCGGGTGAAAGATCCGAAGGAGGATATTCATTTGCTGGTCGGCCATGATTACGGCCAGCCGCTCGCCAGCAAATCGGCGGGCACGCTGCGGCTGAAAGACGCCGACGACGCGCTGACGATGGAAGCCGACATTACCCCAGAAATGCAGGAAGTGTCGTGGGTCAAGGTTTTCCTTGCCGTGCTGTTCGCGGGCTTTCGCCGGGCTTTCGCCGGGCTTTCGAATTCTACCCGAACGCGCGGTGCCGGATGCGGAAAAGGTCGAGGAAGAAGACCCCTCGCTCGGCACGGCGATCATTCGGACGATCTTTGCGGCGCTGCTTTACGAAATGAGCGTGGTCACGCGCCCGGCTTATCCCGAAACCCAGAGTGAGGCGCGGAACTGGACGCCTACGGATGGCGGCTGCTATTGCCCGAGCCGCCCCGTGTGGGTCTGAACCGCAGCCTGAACTGTTGAAGGGCGTAAGTGGCTGAAACAATGCGGACGATTGAGGCCCTTCCCGAAAGCTGGCCCGTCATTCCCGAAACCGCGCTGATCCAAGTCCATGATTCCAACGGCCAGCCGGTCGCCATCGGGGATCAATCGTGGGTCTGGCAGCGGATCAAAAGCTATTGCGCCCATCGCCGGACGCCCCGCGAAGTGACATGGCTGGTGCAGGGCGACGGGATTTGGACGCCGCCGCTCTGGCCCGCGACGATTACCAAGGTCGAGCATTGGTCGAGCGATTGGGCTTCGCGTGTTGTGGACCTCTCGCCTTGGGGCGGGATCGTGCTGCGCGGCGATGCTCACAGGATCACGGCCATCGTCGGGGCTGACAATCCGGCTCCGCCTGCGGTCATCAAGGCTGCGGCGCGGCTGACGAACTACCTGATGCAGCAAATCGACGCGCAAGACTCCGACTTCTGGGCCACGTCCATGCGCTGGATCGTCACGCCCGAGATGAAGGACGGCGAAACGGCCCCCGGCCACAAGACGCAGGAAAGCTATACGCGCCCGGCCGATTGCATCGCCAAGGCGCTGCAAAACTCGGGCGCGGCCGATCTGCTCCGCCCGCATCGGAGGGCGAACTGATGGGCATCCTTGATCTGTTCAAACGCCGCGAACCCGTGATCGAGAAGCGGGCTGCGGCGATGGGCTACACGGCCGATCTGATCGCCGCACGGGCCGAATGGCTGGCGGGCACGTCGCGGGTCGCGGAACTGACCTCGACCGTTCAAAGCTGCGTCAGCCTGTGGAAGGGGCCTTCGCGCTTGCCGACGTGGAGGGCACCCGACTGCTCACGCGCAAGACACTGGCCATGTTCGCCCGCGCCGTCGCGTTGCGGGGCGAAGCCATGTTCCTGATCCACGAGGATCGGCTGTTGCCGGTCAGCGATTGGGACTTGTCCACCCGCGACGGCGCCCCGCGCCTATCGCGTCACCATCAGCGAGGCGGGCGGCGGGCGCTCGGAGACGGTGCTGGCAGGCGAGGTCTTGCACGTCGCGGTCGGAAGCAGCCCCGTAACGCCCTGGGCGGGATCGCCCTCGCTCCACAGGGCGAGCCTGTCGGCAGGGGTGTTGCAGGCGGTCGAAGGTGCGCTGGCGGAAGTCTATCGGGACGCGCCCATCGGCTCGCAAATCGTGCCCTTCCCCGAAAGCGGCGAGAATGACATGGCCGCGCTGTCCCGCAGCTTCACAGGGCGGCGAGGGCGCGTCCTGCTCCGCGAATCCGTGAACGTGACGGCAGCGGGCGGGCCAGCCCCCGCGCAGAACTGGAATCCCGCCAGCATGATGCCCAACATTCAGGGCATGATGCCGCTGGAATCGCTGCAAGCGGCCCGCGCGGGCGCGCTGACGGCCTTCGGCGTCCTGCCGGCGCTCTTTGTGGACGCGGCGCAAGGGACGCTGGTGCGCGAAGCGCAGCGCCATCTGTGCCAGTGGACGTTGCAGCCCCTCGCCGAGCTGCTCGGCGAGGAAGTGACCGAGAAGCTCGGCGTGCCGGTGATGATTGACACGCTCCGCCCCGTGCAGGCCTTTGACGTGGGCGGCAGGGCGCGGGCGCTCGGGGCCATCGTGGACGCAATGGCGCGGGGCAAGAAAGCGGGCCTTTCGCCGCAGGAGTTGGGCGCAGCGCTCACGCAAGTGAATTGGGGGCCAAACGATGGGGCCGCTTGACGCTAACCGCGTTTTTCTCGCGCTCCAGCGCGTCTTCGCGTTCGCGCTGTCCATACAAGTCAACGCGCGAGCATCGCGGCAAGTGACGCGCACAGCGGGGTGACGCTATGTGCAGACGCCCGCCCGGCTGACGTGCTGCTGATGCGCTTGGCGAATGATCTTGGTTGAGGCTGGACGCGCCTCGGGCCCTGGGTATCAGCCCAAAGCGTCCCCGTTAGTCGGACAGTGGGCAAACGCCGACAGGACGCGGCTGGGTGTTCTCCCCTGGCGCGGCGTCGAGGACCGGGGGAGTCGGACCCTCGGCCCCATCATTTTGCACTATGCAGGTTTGTTGATGGGTGCTTGCAACAGCGTTTTATTTTTAGCAGAAAAATCAAAAAACTAAAAGAAAGAATGGCGGAGAGGGTGGCCGCCTTAACCGACTGATGCCGACGTATTGCGACTGCTATATGGAGGATATTTCAGTAAGTTATAAAAACCACAGTCCTGATCAGTCGACTTGTGTCTTAATCAATCGCATCTATTTCTGTGGGGAAGGATGCCGATTGTGGGGAAGGATGATGGCACAAACGAGGGAACTGACAGCCCTAGACGTGAAACGCTTGCCCGCCCCGGACAGACCCAAGATGGTCGCGGTTGGCGGGGTCACGGGCCTTTATCTGAACATGACGCCAACCGGGGGGCGGTCGTGGATCATGCGCACCACAATAGGTGGCAAACGCCGTGACGTGGGGTTGGGCAGCTATCCGACCGTACCCCTCTCAGGAGCGCGCGAGGCAGCGCGTGACATGTTGGCGCAGGTTCGGCTGGGCACGGATCCGGCAAAGGAACGGCAAGACGCGAAGGCGAAGCTTGCGAAGGGGCAGACGTTTCGCGCCGCCGCCGAGGATTACCTATCCCGCAAGTTGGTGGAGTTCGATAACCCGAAACACCGGCAACAATGGCGGAACACGCTCGAAAAATATGCATTTCCAACGCTGGGCACTATGGATGTTGCCGCGATTACCTTGCGGGACGTGCTGGCTGTACTTGAGCCGATATGGGCAATTAGGACGGAAACGGCCTCTCGGTTGCGCGGGAGGATCGAGCGTATTCTGGACGCGGCCGCAGTTGCCGGGCACCGACCCGAGGATGCTCCGAACCCGGCGCGTTGGAAGGGCGGGCTGGAACTACTGCTTGCAAAGCGATCCAAGGTGCAGCGGGTGGAGCATCACCCTGCTTTGCCGGTGCAGCGGCTCCCGGCCTTTTGGCGAGCCCTGGCAACTCGCAGGGGCGGCGGTGCGGACGCCCTGCGATTTGCCCTGCTAACTGCCGCTCGATCGGGGGAGGTTCGGGGAGCAACGTGGGAGGAGATAGACTTGGAGCGCGCGCTGTGGACAGTAGGAGCCACTCGGATGAAGACCAGGCGCGAGCATATCGTCCCGCTGTCGAGGGCTGCCTTGGATCTGCTGCAGGGGCTCACCAAGCATAAGGGCAACCCTCTTGTGTTCCCCGCGCCCAAGGGCGGGGAGCTGACCGACATGGCCTTTACAACGCTGATAAGAAAAATGGACGCCGGCGAGATTGCCGCGGGGCGAGAAGGATGGCGCGATCCGAAGGCGGGCGGACGTGTGGCTACGGCACACGGCATTGCTCGCTCAAGTTTTCGTGATTGGGCGGGTGATCACACTGAACACGCTCGCGAGGTCATTGAACAGTCCCTAGCGCACAGTTTGGGAGCGGTTGAAAAAGCATACCGGCGGAGCTCGGCTCTGGAAAAGCGGCGACATCTCATGCAAGATTGGGCTGATTATCTCACGAGCTAAAAACTTTCTATCTTCAATCTTTTGTTGAAGCGGCAGGAAAAAACCCTGCCGCTTTTATTTTTCGCGCAATAATCGCTTATTAACAGATTTAAGTGAATGCATCCCAGGATAGTTGGTATTGATCGGAGCCAGCAATCGGCACAGATAGGGATCAATTCTAGCCAGTGAGGTGTCCCCATGAGCCAGGAGTTCCACATTCGCCGAACAGGCCACACCGCTATTCCGCCGCGCATCCGGGATCGCGACGATAAGCAGCCTCAAGTTCATCCGGAATGGATGACGGATCGGCAAGTTGCAGCATGGTTGTCCTGCCATAAATCGACGGTTTGGGATATGGCAAAAAAAGGACGTTTGCCCAAACCTTACAAGCTTTCCAACGGAATGTCTCGCTGGCTGTGGTCGGAGCTGCAGAGCTGGAAATCGCAGGTGGTAGCATGACCGATATAAGTAAGCTTGTAAACTCCAAGCTGTCGCCTGATGAGTTTAACGCCCAAAAGCAGCGCTTTCTGTCGCAAGCGAGTTGGCAGTCCAGATTTGTCAACACGTTAAGCGCGATGGCTGAAAGGGCGACGCTCATGGAAGCTGTCGAATATTATAAAGTGTCTCCCGCTAAGAAGGAGCAGCTAATAGAATTTCTACGCCAAGAATTTATCTGGCAAGGAAGAAAAGTTCCCCGCAATTGGTTGATGCCACGGAACTGGCCGCATCATAAGCAACCTAAATCCCTGCGTTATCGACGGCGAGAGGCGCTGCAGTTATATGATTATATGAGAGTGGCGCGCAACAAGAAGCAATCTCGCTGCCCTTAATCCCGTACGCGCAAGAGCGGCTCCGTCTGGGGTGGATTTAAGCTGTCGGGATCCTGGGTTAGCATTCAAATTCAAACACGAAGTAAAACCGTAATGCCTCTGCTCGCCTTCGCGTGCAGGAAGTCAGAATAGAATAAATGCCTCTATGTCAACATGAGGGTATGTGGCATGAATGCTCAGCCGCAGTTTGCGATCAAGGAACCCGCTGATTTTGCCGCGTCAGTTTCCATCCTGACATCAGTGCGGCCGGCGCGGATCAGTAAGGCATTCTATCTCAATCCGGACGGAGATTTGGTGAAAGAGCCCGGCGGCAACATGACGCGCGGAACCCAAGAAACACGACTGGTCAACAACCTTGACGATCTGGCTGAGATCCCATTAGCGCTGACGCCCGCACAGGCGCTGACCTATGGGATCCCACGGAACGGAGCGCGCGATGTTTACGACAGAGCCACATTCGATCGGTTGGGCGACGCGACTGGAGCAACAGCCCGCACAAAGGAAATGTACTGCTGGCCGTCCGGAGGCGGTGTCCTCATGTTGGACTATGATCCCCAGAACGACGAACAGACGCTTGACCGTGACCAGCTGGTTGCAGCGATCCGAGGAGCCGCGCCCGGTCTCTCGGATGTGGCTGCGCTTTGGTTCCCCTCTGCCGGTTCATGTATTTGGCACAGGAACGTGGAGTTGCGCGGCGTCAAGGGACAACGGTTGTGGTTCCTAGTGCATGATGCCGCCGACATCCCACGTGCCGGCAAGGTCTTGGCGGATAGGCTGTGGCTTGCAGGACATGGCTATTTCGCCGTGAGCAAGTCCGGCTCTCTGCTCGAACGAACCTTGATTGACACGAGTGTTTGGCAGACGAACCGCCTGGACTTTGCAGGTGGATCGGAGTGCCGCGGCGGCCTGGAGCAACGACGCGGTAAGCCGGTGCGCGTACCAGGGGCTGTCGAGGTGATCGATACGCGGATTGCGCTGGCTGAATTGACCGAGGCTGAGCGCAAGCGTGTGACAGCGCTCAAGGCGGCAGCAAGGGAGGCCATGCGGGGTGCTGCCGACATGCAGCGCAGCACCTTTGCGGCAGAGCGCGAGGCGGCTGCTGTTGCGGCGGCAGGCTCGGACCTAGCGGCGCAGGAGGCGGCTCGTGCCTCTGTCAGGCGAGCGCTCGCCGGTTCATTGCCTCATAACTTTCCGTTGCTGGTGGAGATCGAAGGGCAGCGTGAGCCAGTACGGATTACGGTTGGCGAGGTGCTGGCAGAACCGGAACAATGGGACGGATTGAAGACCCGGGACCCATTGGACCCAGAGGCGTATGGGGGACAAGCCACCGGGAAGCTGTTTCTGATGCAGCCGCAGCCTGCGCTGTTCAGCTTTGCGCACGGGGGCAGCCGTTGGCGCTTAGAGGGACGGCGCGCAACCGTCCGGATCGCGGCGGGCAGAATGAACGACGCGGTTAATCAAGTGGTGGAAATTCTGCGGAACGATCCGCTCGCTTATGATTATGGGCCAGACCTGGTTTTTATTGACGATGGCAAGATCCATACGATGTCCGAAGCTTTGGCCAGCTATTATATCGGAGGAAAAGTTGCATTTGAGAAGTATGATGGTCGTTCGCGCAGTCATGTTCCCTGCGATCCGCCAGGGAACATGGTAAAGCAACTCTTGGCGCTGAAGGAGGCCCGTGGGTTGAAGCGGCTGGAGGCAGTCGTGACCGCGCCCGTCATCAGGAGAGATGGAACGGTTCTAGACCGACCGGGATATGACGAACGGACACGGTTGTTCTTGGACATGCCGAAGACCTTGCAAGGGCGAGTAAACGATAGTCCGACGCTAGCGGAAGCCCACAAAGCGCTTGTAACCCTGATGCAGCCCTTCCGAGACTTTCCATTTGTGAACGAACTGGCCCGCGGCGCGATGCTCGCCGCGCTGCTGACAGCTGCGGTTCGTCCAGCCTTGCGGTCTGCTCCAGCATTCGGGTTTGAAGCTCCGGCTCGGGGAAGCGGCAAGACCCTGCTTGCGCAATGCATTGCGGCGCTTACGGGTGATGAAAGTGAAGTGTGGCCGCACGTTCGGGACGAGGATGAGATCCGTAAGCGGCTGGTCACGATTGGGCGTACCGGACGGCGCGCAGTGGTGTGGGATAACGTGGTCGGCACGTTCGACAGCCCGGCGCTCGCAGCGTTTCTGACGGGGTCTGCCGTTGCCGATCGAGTTCTAGGAGTGAGTGAGTATGCGAGCTTCCCAAATCGCTGCCTTATGCTGATGACGGGAAATAACATGTCGCTGGTTGGCGACATGACACGGCGAGTGATCGTGTCCCGCATTGATGCAGGAATGCAAAATCCCTTTGCCCGGCGCTTTGACCTGGACCCCCTCACCTATGTGCGGGAGAACCGGCAGGAAATGGTTGTGGCTGCGTGCACGTTGATCCGAGCCGCGCTGCTACATGGAGAAGCGGCCAGCCCTAATCGCGTGGCGTCATTCGAGGACTGGGATGATCTGGTCAGGCAAACGGTACTGTGGTGCGGGAAGCAGTTGATGGCCGGTGAGTATGGCGATCCAATGCTGCTGATCCTGCAAGCACAGGAAAATGACCCTGAAGAAGATGCTGTTGAACGTCTTTTTTGTGCTCTGAGTGAAATTTTTGGCGAAGAAACGTTTCTTTGCAATGACGTCTGCAAGCAAGTGGAAGAATTTGGCCTAACTGTTGGAGGGACGCCGCAAGGGATGTTGGTTGAAGCTGTTCGCGAGATATCGCCAAAAACGATAAATTATGACAAGATTAATTCAGTGTCTCTCGGGCATGTGTTAAAAAATCGTGTAGATCGGGTGGCTGGTGGGCTCAAGCTGCTAAAATGGGGTAAGAGTAGCGGAGGTGTGCGCTACAGTATAAGAAAAGTCTTCTGAAATATTGTGCATAAATGATTACGATGTGGGAGAGAAAGATGATGGTGACGTTACTGATGGTAGTCTACCCTTGGCGCGGAAACTGTCAGGTGATGTGCCATATATGGCGGATGATGGAAAACACCCCCTGAAACGTCACGATCGTCACTTGTCAGTTTAGCGAGCACCCACTAAGGCTTATCGGCGCCTTGACAGGACCCTTGAGGGACTATCTGTCTGACGCTCACTTGGTATAATACCTTCGTCAATTGGAATGGCGCGTGGAGGCAGATGTGTCCCTAAAGAACGGCAGAAATAAGGACGGCAGATTTGCCAAGGGTGCACCCGGCCGGCCGAAGGGCGCGGTGAACAGGACAACTCGGATTGCTCAGTCTCTACTGGACGGCGAGGCCGAGGGACTGACCCGCCGGGCGATCGAACTTGCGCTTGGCGGGGATCCCACGGCCCTGAAGCTTTGCCTCGATCGCGTGGTACCCGCGCCCAAGGGGCGCCACGTCGATTTCCCGGTCCCCGCATTGGAGACGCCTGCCGACGCCGTGGCTGCCGCGGGCGCAGTTGTCCAGGCCGTGTCGCGCGGCGATCTGACGCCGGGCGAAGGTGCGCAGGTCATGGGTCTGATCGATGCCTACCGGCGGACATGTGAAACCGCGGATCTGGCCCAGCGTCTGGAGCGTCTGGAGGCAAGCCTGGGATGATCACGCGGCGACGCCTTAAGCGGCTGGAAAGCCGTGCGGATCAACAGCGGAACGGGGCTGCCTCGCGGCTCTCAGAGCGTGATCAGGCCCGGAGGCTGCTGGCGCGGCGGCTTGGGGTCGAGCTACCAACAGGCGAATGTCTACCAGAAAGTAGTCGCGCTGCGTCACCATCCTTGACGAACGTCCCAGCATGCGAGCTTCTAGCAGCGTTTTTGGCTGTACGTGAGAAAGAGCCAATGTGCTGTCTACCAAGTGGAGGAAGTGCATGACCAAACGCTTAGGGGAGAAGCGTCGCTAAACTATACAACAGCCCGTCAGCCCGAGTGCGACCATGTCTGCTGCCCAGTATAATGGGACCACAGAGCGACAACAGGATCGATCAGCCACTGCACCCACACTGGACTTGCCACATCACGAAGACGGTGATCGGCAGGCCACGTCAACATTGATGGCCTATCCCCAACGGGTAAGGGGCAGGGGTGACTAAACAACCGACGTAGCCCGCTCCAGCACGAGAGCAGCGTTGATCAACCCGCCGCCCTTGACACATCCAAAAATAGTGAAAACAAACATCTCTTAGGAAAAGCTTCCCACTTAACGAGCGACGTCCTGCAAACCAGAACTTTCGGGTATCATACTGCAAAAGGCCAAGTATTGGAAATCTCATTAGCAATAAAGAACATACGCCGCATTACTGATATGCCTTATTTACCCATCAAGCCTATAACGATTTTGATAGGGCGGAATAGTGCGGGCAAGAGTACGTTTCTTAGGGCGTTACCCCTCATCCGGCAGTCTGTGGAGACACCTTCCAGCGCCCCAGTTTTGTGGTACGGGAAGTATGTCGATTTCGGAGATTTCAAGACTGCGGTTCAGGGGGCGACCGGACGGGATGAATGTGCCTTTAAGTTCAGGGTTCAGGGCTTATTTATCGACCCCCGCAAGATATATCGATATGGTACGCAACTTCCGCCGACAAGGATAGAAGACCTAGAGGTTCAATACGTAGTATCTGCTTCGAGAGATGCCACGTATCTCAAAGGTATTAAGCTCGCAATCCCAAATGAAGATATCGATGTGGATATCGCCATGAGAAAGGGCTCGTCGGATTATCGGCTTCTGCTTAACTCTGAGGACGTGAGCCGGTTCACAAGTAATTACGAGCAGTTCGTAAATCCGGGTTCCCTCTTCGCAGTTCCTGCATATGTTTCTAAATCCAAAGAGCGAAGGGCGTTCCTTTCTACCTACGATCTGATATTCGATCAGCTACTGACCTACCTGAAAGGAAAGGCCGACAAGCGATTGAAGGAAAAGACGCTTCGAGTGGAAGCTCGGCGCATTCTTGAAGGCGGCCCTATATCCGACGCTACTCTGGAACAGCTTCAGAATTCGGCGACTACAACCGCAATGACTGATTTTTACCGCCGTGCACGCCAGTCAGCGGACGAGAACTATAAAGAACTGTACCGGATCGCTCGGTTCGCCAGAGCTATGCGCGTGCTTGAAGCTCTTGAGGAAGTTTTAGAAACGTATTTTCGAGGAACGACCTACATGGGTCCGGCAAGAGCCGCGAGTGAAAGGTACTACAGAAATCAGGAGCTCGCCGTCTCTGAGATAGCGCCGTCTGGGGAGAACTTCCCGATGTATCTCGCGTCGCTTCTAAAGGGGGAACGACAAGACTTCTCCGACTTCGTAAATAGCATATTCGGCTTCGGTGTTAACATCACATCCACCGAAGGGCACATAAGTATTCATGTGACAACAGACACCGGTAACGTAAATGTCACTGACACGGGTTATGGTGTTTCCCAGATACTTCCAGTCTTAGGGGTCCTGTGGTCGATTGCCCGTGGGTCCGCGATACGGCAGCAGCGGCAGATGTTCTCTCGTGGAGGACATCGACTTGTTGCAATTGAGCAGCCGGAGCTTCACCTGCATCCGGCTCACCAAGCTAAACTCGCCGATGTTTTCGCTGCGATTGTTGAGCGCGGTGACAATGATGGGCGCCGGAATATCCGACTAGTGATTGAGACGCATAGTGAGGCGCTTATAAACAGGCTGGGTGAGCTGATCGAACAAGGGCGCATACCTTCTGACTGCGTGGAGATTGCCGTATTCTCTGCGGACGATGATCTCAACTCGCCTCCTATTATAACTTCTGCATGGTTCAACTCGGAGGGGGTCCTTAAGGGCTGGCCGCACGGGTTCTTCAATTATTCATGATACTCTATTTTGATGACGGATTGCGTAATTGGTCGCCAGATCTAAACGATCGGATTGAAGAGGCTGTGATCCGCCTTGTCGACGCGGATACTAGAGGAGATCACTATTTCATTCTGCGACGACCAGAGGCGACCTGGCTGCTGGAAAACTTCGCTTGGCCAAACTACGTCAGGGCGAGGATTGATAGACTGGCAAAACAATATGCTTCACGGGGTGATTTAATCCGCTCTGATAAAGTTCAGTGTGTTATTGTGGAGGGTAGTTCAGGGTTTCAGAGGAGGGTTGGTCAGCGACTGTTTGTAGGCATTGAGTTCCTGTGTTTAAACAGCTTTGTTACCTCGAAGACCCGCCTTGTTGTTGAAGACATCGGCATAGATGCTGAATTGCATAAAGTAGCTTTAGATTTCTCTCGGCGGATCGTCGGGGGTCCTAGCTTTAATTTCGAACCCATCCATTCCGGCGGAAATGGGATGGGGAAAGTATTCGAGCATGCCGCGGTGCACGGGTATTTTGTCGCGGCGATCGCCGATAGCGACCGCGTAGTACCGGGTGGAGCATTAGGAGCCACTGGAAAAGGTCTCTTGTCATGCCGGGATCGTTTGTATGGTAGAGATGATTGCTTGGTTATTGCCGATGTCCTTCCATGCCACGAGGCGGAAAATGTTCTTCCGCTTTCGTGCGCTGTTATTGCTGGGCACGCGGACAATCCGCTCGTGCGGGCGGTGAAGGATATCGAGCAGCGGAGCGGCGTTGGTGTCGGGCACGACGCCTGGTCCTATCTTGACTTAAAAGGTGGCTTTGATGGTGCTAAAACCGCAGATAAAGTGATTAATGGTGAGCTTCCGTCATCGGTGTTAGAGTGGTTTAGCGGATTGTTTGCATGTGAGCAGGAGCAGCTAGATACTATAAAAATACAAGGTCTTGGTCCTCGGTTCGCATCTGAATTGCTCAACTCTGGTCGAGCTATGGCAGAGTTCCATAGGAGATCTAGAGACGATACTTGGACGGAGAGATTTGCGAGATTTTACGAGGATTTCATTTGGTTTATGGCTGCGCCCACGGCAAGGCAAACATGAGCTGAGCGGCAACTACCTGTAAGGCGTATGAACTTGCTGAAAGCTGCTTCAGTCCACCTCCTTCCTGCCTAACTTCCAGGCGGTCAGGTCTTTTGTCTGTTCTATGCTCCGGAGGCGGTGCGGTCAGCTGACTGACCTGAGGGACGCGCAAGTTAGCCGGTTTGAACACCTTTCTTTCAAAGGGCTCGTGTGAGCGTTGGCCTCGCTGAAGAGCCCTGCGATCGTGGGTGCCGCTCTGCTGATTGTTTAAGGCAAGGTGGAAGGCTAGACGGTGTGCTTGCTTGCTAAAGTCGAGTGGTGAGGGTGGCACATGCGCTCACAGAGCCCCACAGCGGCCACTGAGGCCTCTCGCGCACGACGATCACACCTTTCGGCTCCTCGTGACCAGGCGTACGGGATGCCGTCCCGTGAGTGCTTAATAGAGCTTCCTGTACCTTTGTAAGGAGAGTGCCGTAGGATCGATCCGGCTCCTAGTGTCTCTGAAAGCTACGTACAAAGCCCCGCCGATAGGGGCCTGCTGCCGTGGACGTGTCATCATGCCTGCTTGAGCGTGGGGCGCGCGCTGCTTACCGTCGTCACCGTAACGCGAGGCACGTAGGGCGGCGTCTGCGGGAAGTCTAACGAAGCTTTGGAAGATTGAATGAACGCCGTTGAGATTGAACAAGCCATTTCCGAGCTTGCCGAGCAGCCGTTTGACCCAGGCGAGTTTCCCTACGCCTTCCTCCTCGCCTTCGGGAACAAGGAAACAACGCTGAAGCGCCTACGCACTGGCGCTACCAATAAATCCGATCTCGGCGGCGTGCTCCAAACAAACAACATCCATATCGCGACCTGTGCGGCAGGTCAGGTGGCACCAACGCTTGCCGCGCTGCGTGAGAGCCCGGCCACAACGCGCGCCAAGGCCAAGTTCATCCTCGCCACCGACGGCACGGACTTCGAGGCGGAGGACCTGAGCAGCGGCGAAACTGTCGCCTGCCGGTATGTTGACTTCCCGGACCACTTCGGCTTTTTCCTGCCGCTTGCCGGGATCACCACCGTCAAGCAGATCCGCGAAAGCGCCTTCGACATCAAGGCGACTGGTCGCCTTAACCGCTTGTACGTGGAACTCCTGAAGGACAACCCTGACTGGGGCACCGCAGCGCGCCGCCGCGATATGAACCACTTCATGGCGCGGCTCATCTTCTGCTTCTTCGCTGAAGACACCGACATCTTCCCTGGTGAGCGGATCTTCACGACCACCATCGATCAGATGAGCGCTAAGGACGGCGCAAACACGCATGAGGTCATCAGCGCAGTCTTCCAAGCGATGAACACCAAGGTGGCTGATCGAGCAGCTGCCGGCACCCCGCGCTGGGCGGATCGGTTCCCTTATGTCAACGGCGGGCTCTTCTCCGGCAACACCGATGTGCCGAGGTTCTCCCGGATTGCGCGCTCCTACCTGCTGCACATCGGCAATCTGGACTGGACCCGCATCAACCCCGATATCTTCGGCTCGATGATCCAGGCCGTTGCCGACGAGGACGAGCGATCGGCGCTTGGTATGCACTACACGAGCGTACCGAACATCCTGAAGGTGCTGAACCCGCTGTTCCTAGATGATCTGCGTGCGGAACTGGAAGCAGCAGGCGAGAGCCCCCGCAAGCTCCTGAACCTGCGCAACCGCATGTCAAAGATCAGGGTGTTCGATCCGGCATGCGGCTCCGGCAACTTCCTCGTCATCGCCTACAAGCAGATGCGGGAGATCGAGGCGGAGATCAACCGTCGGCGGGGAGAACCCCAGCGCCATACTGATATCCCGCTGACCAACTTCCGAGGGATCGAGCTGCGGGACTTTGCAGCCGAAATTGCCCGGCTGGCGCTCATCATCGCTGAGTTCCAGTGCGATGTGCTCTATCGGGGGCAGAAGGAGGCGTTAGCTGAATTCCTGCCGCTCGACGCACAGAACTGGATCACTCAAGGCAATGCGCTGCGATTGGATTGGCTGTCGATCTGCCCACCGACCGGAACGGGCGTGAAGTTCCAGGCCGATGACTTGTTCAACACACCGCTAGAACAGGCTCAGATCGATTTCGAGAACGAGGGCGGCGAAACTTATATTTGTGGCAATCCTCCGTACCTGGGAAGCCAATGGCAAAGCGCCGAGCAAAAAGAGGATCTTCGGCGTATCTTTGAGGGCCGTACAAGCAACTGGAAGTCGCTCGACTATGTAGCGGGCTGGTTTATGAAGGCCGCAGATTTTGGAGTAAGTACTCCCACAGCGTCAGCATTGGTGTCTACAAACTCAATATGCCAAGGGCGACAAGTTGAAACACTCTGGTCTCTCTTATTTGAGAGAGGCCATGAGATCTTCTTTGCTCAACAGTCATTCAAGTGGGCAAACCTCGCTTCGCACAATGCTGGCGTAACAGTGGTAATAGTGGGCATCTGTAATCGCGCTAGCGCCGTGCGCCGGCTTTACTCTCAAGGTCCAGATGGGGAGGTGACCCTCAGAGAGGTTGCAAATATAAGTCCTTACCTCATTTCTGGGCCTAATGTAATCATAAGACCTGCGACCAAGTCGATTTCAAATCTAGATGAAATGAGCTTCGGGAATATGCCGAACGACGGCGGAAACCTACTATTGTCAGTGGCAGAGGCGGCGAATGCAATCGAGCGTTACAAGGTGCCAGCTGAATTTATCCGCCCATTTATTGGATCGCAAGAATATATTCGCGGGACTGAAAGGCGCTGTATTTGGATTTGTGAAGCTGATAAAGAGAGGGCCTCTTCCAACACGTGGCTAGCTGAGAGGTTTTCTGCAGTTCGGGCGCAACGTGCGGCATCCAGTCGCCCCACAACTCAGGTACTCGCAAGCGTGCCGTATCGTTTTGGCGAAGTACGGCAAACCGGACTAGAGCGCACTATTGTGGTGCCCGCGATTAGTTCTGAGAACCGTGAAAGTTTGCCATGCGGCCTCCTTCCGCCAGGGGCGATTATATCGAACAAGTGCTACGCCCTCTACAATTCTCCTCTCTGGAATATGGCACTCATAGCTTCGCGTCTGCACTGGGTCTGGATGGCGTTGTTGCAGAACTCTGCCCTCGGAAGGATTCACTGGAGTGGTCCAGCGGGTTAAGGGCCTGCCATGACCAGGCCTGAACCCACCCGCTACCGCACGACGAACTGGAAATCCTACAATGATGGG
>NZ_JACJFU010000040.1:0-17695 GCF_014164635.1 Paracoccus sp. MC1854
CGTCGAGGCCCGCCTTGAGGTTGGCCACCGCCTCTTGCCCGAGCCGGCCGGGATGGCGAAGCACGCCCGAGACCCGGGCGCCATTGCGGAAGGTCGAGGCGCCGTGCTCTTCCATAGCCAACGACAGCCCGATCGTCTCGCGGGCATGGGTGATCACCGACACGCCGGTGACGCCATCGAGCGTCATGCCGACGAGGTGGAACATCTCGGACTGCCCGAGCCGCACCCGCACCCCGTCACGCCGGGTGTAGACGTACTCGAGCGCCAGATCGTCCCGCTGCCGACAGGTCACCCGGTCGGGTTGCAGAGGGATCAGCTCCCGGACCTGCCCCCGCGAGCGCACGATCATGGCATAGGCGTTGCCGCGCAGCAGCAGATGGGTCTGCATCATGCGGCGGAACTGCGAGGGCGTCTGCCAGCGGTTGGGCCGGCGCCGCAGCAGGTGCCAGAGCGGATCGTCCGAGGCGTCCTCCCTCGTGCGGTCGTCGATGCGACGGCGCAACTGCAGCGGCAGGGTCGCGACGGCGCCCGCGATGATGCGCACGCAGGCATGGACGGCGGCCACCGTGAGGGCGGTCTCGGGCGAGACGCTCACCCCGGCCGCCGTGGCCGAACCGCCGCGGAGGACCTGCTCCAGCTCGGACGAGGTATGGACCACCGTGCCGCCCATCGCCCCGAGGGATGCCTGTGGTCGTAGATCTGGCTGCGGCTGCGGCGGCGCGGCAGCCGCGGGCATTGCGCTTGCACGCGCGCCGAAGAGACGGAACCAGAGAGACATGCAGCGTTCCTGTCAGAGCAGCATCGGCCCACGGGCCTGATAGACCGAACGTCCGGCGGACTCGTCGCGCAGCATGGCGCGGCCAAGCGCGTTGCAGAGCGCCACGATCCCGTCGATGCGCTCGGAGGAGCGTTCCTTGTCGGGCTTGATATTGCCGGCCGGGTCCTGGCGCACGGCCACGTTCGAGGCATTCCAGCGCAGCACCGGATGCCCGCCATGCCAGAGCAGCCGCGAGACCGCGAGCCGCTCCAGTTCAGCCGTGGGCGCGGCCATGCTCAGGAACCCCTGGCCGAACTGCACGAGGTCGATGCCCTCGTCCTGCAGATGCTGGACGATCTCGCCCGCGAAGGTGCGGTCGTAGGCCAACTCGCGCAGATCGAACCGGCCGGCGAGATTGACGATCTCCGCCTCGATGAAGGCGAAGTCGGTGGCATTGCCGGGCGTCGCGGTCAGAAACCCCTGGTCGCGCCAGACATCATAGGGCACCCGGTCACGCCGGGCGCGGCGCAGGATATCCTCTTCCGGCACCCAGAACCGGCTGAGCACGATCCACTTGTCCGCGAGGTTCCCGAGCGTCGGATCCCGCCTGGCGGAAACAGCAGCACGAAAGCCGAGAGGTCGTTGACCCGCGCCAGGTCCAGCCCGCCATAGCATTCACGTCCCGCGAGCAGGCGCTCCACACAGGCAAGCCCGGTCGTGATCTCTGTCCCGCTGGCACTTGCCGGCAGCCCGCCTTCCGCCCAGACCTCCATGTCGAGCCAGCGGGTGACCTGTTCGGTCCATTCGTTCAGCCGCAGCCGTCGGATGGCGTTCTGCTGTGCCGGCATCTCGCGCGCCTCGTCGATCTGGCGCTTGAGGTCGTCAACCTTCACCGTCACCCCGAGGCTCGGGTTGGCCTTCACCCAGACCCTCGGATCAGTCCAGTCATCGCCCGCGTCGATGGTGGCGATGAAGGCGAACCAGGGGTCGGCCGTCTCCTGCGGCAGCGTGCCCTCGAGCACCTTGACCGAGAACTCGTGATGTTGACGACAGACCGAGTGGCGGTCGTGGCCGGCGGTGGTGATCTCGACGATCAGCGGCTGGCGCCGGGCACCGGTTGCCGTGTTGAGCTTCTGGATGATCTCGGGTCCGGGATGTTCGTGCACCTCGTCCACAGCGGCGAAATGCACGTTCAGGCCGTCCATCTTGCTGGCGTCGGCCGAGAGCGGCCGGAACCACGACGCGGTCGGCAGCACCGCGAGATTATTGACCGTGCGGGTGACGCGGGCCGACAGAGCGGGGCTCGCCGCCACCATCCGCTCGGCCTCGCCAAAGACGATCCGGGCCTGGTCGCGGGTGGTCGCGGCCGCATAGACATGCGCCCCGGCCTCGCCATCCGCCACCAGTGCATAAAGCGCGATTCCGGCCAGCAGTGCCGACTTGCCGTTCTTGCGGGCGACCTCGACATAGGCCGTGCGGAACCGCCGCAGACCGTCCGCGCGCTTCCAGCCGAAGACGGAGCCCACCACGAATTGCTGCCACGGCTGCAGATCGAAGGGCTGGCCCGCCCATTCCCCGGTCGAATGGCGCAGATGGCTGAAGAACTCGATCGCGTGCAGCGCAGCTTCCCGGTCCCAGACGAGGCCGCGGTCCTTGCCGGCCTTCAGATCGTCCAGATGGCGCTGGCAGGCCAGCCGGGTGAGATGGCCGGCCACGACCTTGCCCTCCACCACCTTGCGAGCCCAGGCGGTCACGGGACAGCTCGGTGTCTTCCGCCCGGGGCCGGATTTACGCTGTGCTGCCACGGTTCAGAAAATCCTCGAACGGATCGCGGGTCTCGGCTGGCGCCGCCGTGCGGATGCGGGTCCGGCTCGAGGGGGTCAGCCCGAACTCGCTCTCGATCTGGCCCATCTGCGCCAGGCACTTGTTCGCCACCGCTAGAAACGGGTTCTGGATGATGTTGCCGCCGGTGGTCTTGACCACCGGGCCGCGGCGCTTGACCTCGGCCTCCGCCTCGAGCCAGCGCCGCCAGACCACCACGTAACGGGCCAGCGCCCCGGCATCGAGCTCGGTCATCACCCCGTGTCGGGCCAGAAGGATTGCCATGTCGGCGAACTTCGCCGCAGCTTCAGCGTCGAGGTGCTCAGGCGGATTTGGAATGGCTACGACCGGCTGCGGCTCGGCAGGGTTCATTCGGTGCGGGCGCGCTGTGCCTTTCACCAGCTTCAACTGGGTCGGGAGCGGTTTGCGGCCAGCCATGATTGACGTCCTTCCTGATGTGCCCTCCCCACAAAGCAATGATCTTGCGGCCATTTGCCTACACTTCGCAGCGCGGCGGAGCGATTCTGATGACACAAGGACGCTGCATCAGAGCCAGGGAGCCCCGAGATGACCCGCCGCACCACCGACAATTCCGAGGCCTTGGGCGCCTTCATCGGCAAGAAAGCCGAGATCGACGCGATGCTTGTCCGGCTCACCGCCCTGAGCGACGAGCACTTCAACGCCCACCCCGACGAGGTGACCTGGGGCCACGTCAACACGCTCGAGCACTACGCCAGCCTCCTGGAGCGGATTACCGACAGCGCCTTCGGCGAGGGCGAACACGCCCGCTGATCTCCGGCACCACCCGAACTCCTGCCGCGCAGACGCGCGGCTCGGGGTCGTAGGAGGGTCGTGACGGTCGCGGCCCCGAACACGGAGACGACCCATGGCACAGATCCAGCTGTCCGACGCCCAAGCCTTCATCCTGTCCACAGCCTGCGCACGCGAGGACGGAGCCATCTTCCCCGTCACCGCAAGCCTCAAGGGCGGCGCCGTCGGCAACGTCTGCAAGAGCCTCCTGAAGCGGGGCCTGATCGAGGAAATCGCAGCCACCGATCTCAACACTGTCTGGCGACACGACGAGGAACGTGGCCCGATCACGCTGCGCGCCACGCTGTTGGCCTGTAGCACCCTCGGCATCACGGATGAACAGAGTGGCACGCCGCCGGCCCAAACGCCGACCTCCGCGGTCCAGCGCCGGAAGGGCACCAAGCAGGAGACCCTGATCGAGATGCTCCGCGCCGAGGGCGGCGCGACCATCGACGAGATCGTCGCCGCCACGGGTTGGCAGCCACACACGGTGCGTGGCGCCATGTCCGGGGCGCTGAAGAAGAAACTCGGGCTCCACGTCACTTCGGAGAAGGTAGAGAACCGAGGGCGCATGTACAGCCTCAGCGAGGCTTGACCCGCCGACCCTCATGACCGCCGCTCCTTCGGAGCGGCGGTCGCTCCTGTGGCACTCAGCATCCTGATCCCCTCGAAAGCCCGCCGCAGGGCGAAGGATCGTGCGATGCTCACCACGGTGAAGATAGCGCCCATCTTCAGGTTCTGCGCGAGCGTCGTGTGCAACCCGAAGATGGGGAAGATGAGGATCTGGGTCACTACCGCGACCCCGTAGCCGACGACCACGTTGGCGATCGCCTCAACCAGCGACATGGCTCGGGTCTGCTTCATGCCGCGTCCTCCTGGCTCTCGTCGACGCCGCCCAGCCGCTCGACCGTCACCTCGGCGAAGGTCCGGCCGTCGCCGTCGAGGATCGCATCCTTGCCGGTCTCGGCCTGCCAGCGCTCCAAGGCGACATCGACATAGGCTGCGCTGATCTCCATCGCGAAGACGCGGCGGCCGTTGGCCTCGCCCGCCATGATCTGCGAACCGGAGCCCGAGAACGGCTCGTAGCAGAGCCCGCCGCGGGCGACGTGCTGGCGCATCGGGATGCCGAAGGCGTCGAGCGGCTTTGGGGTCGGGTGATCGGGCCGGTCGTCCCTCGCGAAGCTCGGCATCTCCCAGGTCGAGGGCAGCGTCTGCTCCGCCACCTTCGGCGGGCGGTTCGGGCGGCGCCAGCCCATGAAACAGGGCTCGTGCTTCCAGAGATAGTGGGACCGGGTCAGCACCCCGCGGTCCTTCACCCAGATGATCTGCTGGTGAACGAAGGCGCCGGCCTTCTCCCAGCAGGCCTCGAGCATCGCCTGCCGGCGCGAGGCGTGCCAGCAGTACCACGCAGCATCCTCGGTGATGGCCCCGGCCACGGCGGCCCCGATGAACCCGTCGTAGAGCTCCGCGCCCTGCGAACTGTCGTCCCAGGTCGTGCCATAGGAGGCGGACCAATCCTTGTTGCGGGTCGGGTGATTGCTGCCATCGTAATCGACGAGGTATGGCGGGTCGGTCGCGAACAGCACCGCGCGCTCGCCGTTCATCAGCCGGCGGACATCGTCATGGCTCGTGCTGTCGCCGCAGAGCAGCCGGTGATCGCCGAGAATCCAGAGATCGCCGGTGCGCGAGGCCGGGTTGCGCGGCGGCTCGGGGATAACGACCGGCAGGGTCGAGCCTTCCTCTTCCCCCTCGGTCCCGGCCAGCAATCGGTCCAGCTCACCATCCTCAAAGCCCAGGATACCGAGGTCGAGCCCGGCCTCCTTCAAATCTGTGAGCTCCAGCGACAGCAGCGCCTCGTCCCAACCGGCGTTGAGCGCGATGCGGTTGTCCGCCAGCACCAGTGCCCGCCGCTGGTTGTCGCTGAGCCCGGTCAGGGTGATCGTCGGCACGGTATCCATGCCGAGCAGTCGCGCCGCCAGCACCCGCCCATGACCGGCGATCAGCGTGCCGTCCTCGGCGATCAGCACCGGATTGGTGAAGCGGAACTCGCGGATCGAGCCGGCGATCTCCGCCACCTGCGCCTCGGAATGGGTGCGGGCATTGCGGGCATAGGGCACGAGACTGTCGAGGGCGCGATAATCTATGGCAAGCTGACGATCGGACACGTGGAACTCCATCATGATCATGCCTGCACCCCCCCCTCGCCATTTTGGCCACGGATGCAGAACGCTTGGCGCGCGGTCCTGACGTCGAACCGCCCAGAGATTTGACCTCCCCCCGGGGTCAGCCGGAGGGTTCGCGCTCGGTCCGCCGGTTGCCGAAGCCGCCATCCTCGGCCGCGGTCTTGCGGCTGTGGCAGGAGGCGCAGAGCGGCTGCCACCCGTCCTGCTCCCAGAACCGGGCGGTGTCGCCCCGATGCGGGATGACGTGGTCGACGACGCTGGCCGGCGTCAGCCGATCGTGGCGCTGGCACTCGGCGCAGAGCGGGTGTCGGGCCAGGAACAGCCGGCGCTCCTGCTGCCAGCGAGCGGAGCGGTAGAGCGCGCGGATGGCCGGATCACGCTTGCGGTCGGTGTCACGGTCACGCTCACGCTTGTCGCGCCGCCCCACCGGGCGATGGATGGGCGGACGCTGCGGCATGAGGCCTCGCGACGAAAACGGACAATGGCGAGATGGAAAAGACCGGGGGCGCTCTCGGCGCTCGTCTCCCGATCATATCCTGCTTGTAGCACGGATCTGTTGCAGGTGTCGAACACGAATGTGTTGCAACACTCTGGACTCACTCGGCATTCAGCCGCGCCGCGATCTTCGTCAGCGCCAGCTGCCAGCGCCGCCAGGCGGTGGTGCGGTCGCAGCCGAGTTCGTGGCTGATCACCTTCCACGGCACCCGCGCCGCCCGCGCCCAGACCAGCCGACGCTCGGCCTCCTCGAGCCACGCCACCCAGTCGAAGGTCCGCTCGAGCCCGGAGATCGACCTGGCCGACGGCACGATCCGCATCGGCTCGGGCGTCATCGCCGCGATCTCCTCCGGCTCGCGCAGGATCGTGGGCCAGGCGTGGACGAAGCCGCGCGCCCTCACCGGCGGCAGCCGGCGCAGCGTGCGGAACGCCTCCTCGAAGTGATCCGCCACGTCGCCGGCAGTCCAGTCGCGCTCAGCCATTCCGCATTTCTCCGGTAACGCCATGCCCACGGCCTGAAGTGTAACATTTCTCGTAAACCACTGTGAGATCGACATTTTCCGTCATTCTTCGCCACGACCCGCCAAGGCACGACACGCCTGTCGGGGGCTACGACCTGCTGTGCGCGCGGCAGGACAGATGGGACAGATGGGACAGAAGAATCCCATAAGTTCTCTCGCGCGCGCGTGTGAGCAAGTAACCAGATTCATCTGTCCTATCTGTCCCATCTGTCCCGATTGCACACCCTGAGGTTGACGGGCGCGGGGACGGGCGGACAGACTGCCGATCGGTCGAGGGGGAGCCAGGATGGGCCACATCCATCTCGGGGTGCTGCCCCGGTCGAAACAGTGGCGGCAGGTTGTCGAGCTGCTGGGCAGCGGCGCAGCAGACGAAGCGGTGTTCGCGGCGGCAGCGATCGCAGCAGAAAGGGACCTCGCCCGCGCCGCTGACGATGCCGTCTTCGTCGAGGCTGTCCGACTGTTGCTGATGATCCCGTTTGCGGCGCGCGACGCTGACTTCGGTCAGGCGCTTCGCGATTGCGACCTGCCCATCGGCTCGACACCCGACCTGTTCGAGATCTCCGCCGCCGCGGGCGCGCGGCTGGACGAGATCGCGCGTGCGGCCGGCCGACGCTCGGATTTCGGCGAGCTGGCCGGGCGCGCACTCATCGGCACGCTCAACGACCAGATCGGTCAGTCGCTGCCCGGTCTCTTCGAGGCCACCGATCGCGACGTGCAGATCGAGGCGCAGCGGCTCTCCCGGCCGTCCGGGGTTGCCGTCCTCACGCGCGCGTTCTTCGGCCGTCTCCTGTCGGACTCGCTCTCGTACTGGCTCGACCGCACGCTGGCGACGCAGACGGGCCCAGGGCGCCGACTGCCGGATGCGGGGGCGCGCAGCGCCTTCGATGTCGCGCTTCAGCGTTACGCCCACGAGGCAACGCGGATCATCCAGGAGTTCGCGCCTGGCTGGTACGGCAAGCGGCTGCATGAGGACGGCCGCGTCGGCTCACCGCAGGCCGCGGCATTCGCCGCAGTGGCGATGAAGAAGATCACCGAGGAGTTGCGGCGCAAGAGGGACGCCGATGACTGACGCGTTGGTCAGCCTCGGCGACGGCTGCGAGCCGCTGCGCATCCGTCTGAATGGTGCAGATGCCACGTTCCGGCTGCGCGCCGACCGGATCTCGGCGGCGCTTGTCCGGCCGATCGAGCCACGCCTGCAGGACCTGCTTGACATTGCCGCTCATGTCTTCGCAGCCGACAGCAGTGTGCCGCGCGGCGGCCCGACGCGCCGGGACATGGGCGAGGAATGGCACCGGCAGTTCGACTTCCACATCCCCGTGCGCGATCCGGCGTTCTGGAGCCGACCGGAGGTTGCCGCCGCGCTGACGGACGCGGTCACGTTCCTGACCGACGACATCGTCGGCTTCAGCTTTTGCGCCCGCGCTGCAGACGAACCCGAGCAACCCTTCCTCGACTTCGATGAAAAAGGCGCGGCGTTTGCCGCCGATGAGGTGCTGCTGTTCTCGGGCGGGCTCGACTCCTTCGCCGGAGCGCTCGAGATGCTGAACACGAGCGACAAACATGTGGTTCTCGTCACCCATCGCTCATCGCAGAAGGCGGCGACGCGTCAGAGGAAACTCGGCGATTATCTCAGAAACCGCTTTCCCGGCAGGGTCCTGCAGATCCATGTCGCTGCCAACAGGGTCGGCGGCGAGGCCCGGGAAGCAACACAGAGGTCCCGCTCCTTCCTCTTCGCAGCGCTGGGCCAGGTCGTGGCGCGAATGTTCGGCGCGCATCAACAGAATTTCTTCGAGAACGGGATCATCGGGCACAACCTGTCGCTCTCGCCTCAGGTGGTGGGCACGATGGCCACGCGCACGACCCACCCGCTCGCGCTCCGGAAGCTCGAGCATCTGATGATGCTGGTGGGCGACGGGTCCGGCGCTGCGATCCGGAACCCCTACCAGTGGCTGACCAAGACCGATGTGGTGCGCCGCATCGCCGAGCACGACGCGGCCGACCAGATCCGACACGCCGTCAGCTGCACCAGCATCCGCGAGCAGAACACGCTGCACACGCATTGTGGCGCCTGCTCGCAATGCCTCGATCGCCGGTTCGCGATGCTCGCTGCAGGTCTCGCCGCCGAGGATCCCTCGGAGATGTATGGTACCGATGTTCTGTTCGGTCCGCGCGAGAAGGACCGGTCCCGGACGATGGCGCTCGAGTGGACCCGGCACGCTGTACGACTGGCGGGCATCGACGACCGCGCCTTCATGAGCACCTTCGGACAGGAGCTGATGCGCATCGCCGGCGGCTATCCGGACCAGCGCCGGGCCGACCTCATGCGCCGGATCCTCGACCTCCATCGACGGCATGGCGGGCTGGTCGTGGCGGTCCTTGAACGAGCCATCCGCGACAATGCTGATCGGCTGGCCCGTCACGAGCTCCCCGACAGCGCGCTTGTCAGGCTCCATGTCGCTGACGCTGCTGCCGTATCGCCGGTGCTCCCTGCCGATCCTTGCGCGACCCCGCAACGGCGACAGCCGCCGGCGCAGACTTCCGGCGATGCGCCCGATCTGGTCCCTGATCAGGATCGTCCGCTCGAGGTCACCTTCGGGATCGAGAACGGCCGTCACGTGATCAGCGTCCTGGGGCTCGGCCGCGTCGAGGGCGCGCCGGCGCGCACGGCTCACGAGCTCAGGTCCGAGTTCGACGAGGATCGTCAAGCTGGGCTTCCCCGCGCCGAACACAGGTATGTCCAGACGGGTGCGCTGGCGACCCGTCTGGAGACCAGCAAGGACGCCGTCGCGCAGCACGTCGGCCGCTGCCGGAAGGAACTGGCGCAGTACCATGAGCTCGTGTTTGGCAGCCCACCGCCGCGACACCTCCTGATCGAGAACAAACCGGGGCGCGGCTACCGTCTCGATCCCGACATCCGGATTCTCAGCCGCGAACCTCGCTGACCAGGAATACCCTCCAGCTGGCCGTCGCACCGGGCTTGTTATGCTGCGGCTGGTTGCTTGTCAGACCTTGCCACTTGCATCATCGTTTTGCTGAAGAAATCACTTTGATTTTGTCAGACCTGCATCAATCGTTGTCAGCCTCCCGCGAGTGAAAACGGGCGTCCTCTGGTCCACCATCAGGGTGTGATCAAGGAGGCCCACGATGGCGATCCCTGCAGCCAAGCCGGTCCATGAACCCGACGCCCTCCTGACGGAGCGCGCGCTCGCGAGCCGCTGGAAGATGTCGGTGCGCAGCCTGCAGCGCTGGCGCTCAAGTGGGACGGGTCCAGTCTGGATGCGGATCGGCGGCTGCATCCGTTACCGTTTCGAGGACATCCTCGCCTTCGAGCAGAGCTGCCGCGTGCCCGAGGCGACGCCATGACAGCGGATGCCCGCAGTCCCTGGATCGACCCTGGTGCCATCACCATGTTTACCGAGGTGGTGTTCGGCGGCCTGACCGGGATCGTGCCGGTACGCATGCTGGCGGAGACCGGCACGCCGGACCAGAAGCCGCAGTCGAGGTTCATCGAGGTGCCGAAGCTGGCTGCGGCGCTGCCGGACCTTGCCAGTGGCGCAGCCAGAACGGCCCGCGGGCTCTATGTTGTGCCCGGCACCGTCAGCAAACCCGGCTCCGCCCGCGCCCGGGACATCGTCGCGACGCGGGTGTTGCTCGTCGATCTCGACAAGGGCGACGTTCCGCTCGCCCGGGAGCACCTTCTGCGCCACCTGGGCGCGCCGAGCCTCGAGGTCGCATCCGGTGGCCGCACCGGAGGCGGAGACGCGAAGCTTCACCTGTATTGGCGGCTGAGCCAGTCCGCGACCGGCGATGATCTCGAGCGCGTCCGGGCGCTCCGGGAGACGGTCGCTCTCAAGGTCGGTGGCGACGGCTCCTTCGCCAGCCTGCATCAGCCGATCCGGGTGCCGGGAAGCATTCACGGCAAGAACGCCAAGCTGAGCCCGGTCCGTTTGCTCTCTTCCACCACAGCAATGTACTCGCTCGATGAGCTGGTGGCGCGTGCCGCCGCAATGTCGCAGCTGGTCGACGTCGGCGCGACGCCTCCGCGCAAGAACCGCCCGACGGCCGGCGAGCTCATGACCCGCAAGACCCGGGCGGGCGGTGCCGACGACGTCACCCGCTTCGAGGCCTTGTCGCGAGTGATCGGACACTGGATCCGTCAGGCACGGCAGGGCCGGTGCAGCCTGGATGAGGCACGTCAGGCGGCGGTCGAGTACAACACGGCAGCCATTGTCCCGCCCTGGGACGCGTCCCGCCTGGAGCGCGAGTTCGATCGCCTGCTCGAGAAGGACATCCATCGGAACCGGCCGTTTGGCGCCCCCGGCCTGGAGGCGCCGCCACTCAGCGAGGACGCGATCGCTGCGGCGTTTGTCGCTCGCCACGCCGAGGATACGCGCTACTGCGCGGCCCTCGGCGGCTGGATGTGGTGGTGCGCCACCCATTGGCAGCGGGATGACCGCAACCTTGTGCGTGAGTTCATGCGCCAGGTGTGCCGATCGGTGGCAAGCAATGCTGACTCCAAGTCGGTTGCCCGCCGCATCGCCAGCGACAGGACCGTCACTGCCGCGCTGCGGCTCGCCGCCGCTGACCCGGCGATCTCCTCGACTGTCGGCGCATGGGACGACGCGCCCATGTGCCTCAACACCGCGGCCGGCCTCCTCGATCTCGAGACCGGCGAGATGCATGGCCACGATCCCGCCCGACTGCTGACCCAGGTTGCCGAGGCCTCGCCCCGCGGATCATGCCCGCGCTGGCTGCAATTCCTTGACCGGGTCACCGCTGGTGATCGGGAGCTGCAGACCTATCTGCAGAGGGTGGCGGGCTACTGCCTCACCGGTTCCACGCGCGAGCAGGTGTTCTTCTTCTTCCACGGGACCGGCGCGAACGGGAAGTCCGTCTTTCTGCAGACCCTCTCGGCGGTGCTCGGCAGCTATGCGGCGACCGCGGCTCCGGGCACCTTCACGGCCAGCCGGAGCGATCGCCACCTCACCGAACTGGCGGGCCTGCGCGGAGCCCGTCTCGTGGTCGCCTTCGAGACCGAGTCGGGTCAGAGCTGGGCCGAGGCACGCATCAAGACGGTCACCGGTGGCGAGCCCATCCGCGCGAACTTCATGCATCGCGACCATTTCGAGTTTCGGCCGCAGTTCAAGCTGATCGTCGCCGGCAATCATCGTCCTGCCCTCACCTCGGTGAACGAGGCGATCCGCCGCCGGCTGCACTTGGTGCCGTTCCCCGTCACCATCCCCGACGAGGATCGCGACCTCCTGCTCTCGGACCGCCTGCTTGAGGAGCGCGACGGGATCCTCGCCTGGGCGATCGAGGGTTGTGCCGAGTGGCAGCGGCGCGGCCTTGCCCCGCCCCCGGCCATTACCGGAGCCAGCGCAGGCTACATCGCCGACGAGGACACCGTCGGCGAATGGATCGAGGAATGTTGCGTCACCGGACCCGGCTGCAAGGCTGCGGCGCGGACGCTCTACGCCAACTGGGTCGCCTGGGCCGAGGCCGCGGGGGCGACGAAGGGCTCGCAGAAGTCACTTGGCGAAGCGCTACGCGAACGCGGCTTCCAGCCTGCCAAGGTCGGTGGCGCGCGCGGGTGGCTCGGCATCACGCCGCGGCATTCGCAGCCGCAGCGGGAGGCAGTCTGATGAACCCGCTGCATCCCCGCCACCTTCGGCCGCTTGAACGCCGGGCGGAACTCTGCCGCCTCCTGGCGCTCGGGCTGATCCGGTTGCGGATGAAGAAACGAGGCGAAGTATCTGATGAGACTGGAGAAAGCTACCTACACTATCCGCCCGACCAATGCCGTCATGCAACTCCAACTCGCCGGAGAAATGCATGAACAAGCCCGATCCCATCCCCGCGCGCCTGGCCGCGCTCAAGACCACGCCGACGCCCGACCTGAAGCAACAGTGGCGCGATTTGTTCGACAGCGAGCCGCCACCATTCAATCGCCGCTACCTGGAGAGCCGGCTGGCCTATCGCATCCAGGAACTTGCGTATGGCGGGCTGAAACCCGAGACGATCCGGCGGCTGGAACGGCTGGGCGAGGAACTCGACGGCGGCGACCGCACGAAGCGTAGCATCCGCGCCGATCGCGACCGCCCGATCACCGGCACTCGGCTGCTGCGCGAATGGCAGGGCGTCGAGCAGGTGGTCACCGTCACAGCCGACGGCTTCGAATGGCAGGGGCGCCCGTACAAGTCGCTGTCCGCAATCGCGCGCGCAATCACCGGCACACGTTGGAACGGCTGGGTGTTCTTCGGGCTCAAGAATCACAGGGGGCGGACATGACGAAACCGCCCGAGAAATCGAAGGTCGTCCGCAAGCTGCGGTGCGCCGTCTACACCCGGAAATCCTCCGAGGAAGGGCTGGAGCAGGAGTTCAACAGCCTGCATGCCCAGCGCGAAGCCTGTGAGGCGTACATCGCCAGCCAGCGATCCGAAGGCTGGGTGCTGGTCCGCGATCAGTATGACGACGGCGGCATCTCGGGCGGAACGCTGGATCGCCCTGGCCTGAAGCGGCTGCTGGAGGATATCGAGGACGGGCTGGTCGATGTTGTGGTGGTCTACAAGATCGACCGCCTCAGTCGCTCGCTGGCGGATTTCGCCAAGCTGGTCGAGGTGTTCGACCGGAACGGCGTGACCTTCGTCTCGGTCACCCAGTCGTTCAACACGACCACGTCCATGGGGCGGTTGACGCTGAACATCCTGCTCAGCTTTGCGCAGTTCGAGCGCGAGGTCACGGCCGAGCGCATCCGCGACAAGGTCGCCGCCAGCCGGAAGAAGGGCATGTGGATGGGCGGTGTCCCGCCCTACGGATACCGGGTGGAAAACCGGAAGCTACTGGTCGACGAAGAAAGCGCCGCGCATGTGCGCTGGATCTTCGCCCGCTTCCTCGAGATCGGGTCCTGCACGGAGCTGGCGCGCGAAGTCGGTACGCGTGGTATTCGCACGCCGCGCGGCAACCGGATCGACAAGAAATACATCTACCGGATGCTGAACAATCGCGCCTACATCGGCGAGGCGGTCCACAAGGGCGATAGCTACCCCGGCGAACACGATGCGATCATCGACCGCGCGCTATGGGATAAGGTCCACGCCATCCTGCAGGAAAGCCCGCGCAAGCGCGCCGCGCGCACCCGCTCGGACACGCCCGCGCTGCTGAAGGGGCTGTTGTTCGGCCCGGACGGCGCCGCATTCTCGCCGACGCATACGCGGAAGGGCGGGAAGCTCTACCGCTATTATGTCAGCCAGACGGTGCTGAAGCATGGCGCGGGATCCTGCCCGGTCGGCCGGGTGCCCGCCGGCGAGATCGAGGCCGCCGTCATCGACCAGCTTCGGGCCGTGTTCCGCCAGCCGGAGATCGTGGCGGGCACTTGGAAGGCGGCGCGTGCCCACGTCGACGACATCACCGAGGCCGACGCCCGTGCGGCTTTGCACCAACTCGACCCGCTGTGGAACGAACTCTTTCCCGCCGAGCAGGCGCGCATCGTAGGGCTGCTGGTCGAGCGCGTCGAGATTGGCACCGAAGGGTTGAACGTCCGCCTGCGCATGGACGGTCTGGCCGGGCTCGCGCGCGAAATCACCACCGACATAGGAGCAGCCGCATGACCCGCGCCACGCCGATGCCCGACACCGTCACCATCCATGTTCCGTTCCGTCTCGTGAAGCGCGGCGGGCGCAAGGAGATGCAGCTGCCCGAGGGTGCTGCACAGCCGCGCAGGACGGACAGCACGTTGGTCAAGGCGCTGGCGCGCGCATTCCGCTGGAAGCGGATGCTTGAGTCGGGCGAATTCGCCACCATCGCCGAACTGGCTGAGCGCGAGGGGATCGCCGCACCATACCTGAAGAGGACAATGCGCCTCACGCAACTGGCCCCCGACTTGGTGGAGGGCATCCTTGACGGCAGCCAGCCGTCAGGCCTCAAGCTGGAGGCGTTGCGCAGCACATTGCCAAGGACCTGGTCCGAGCAACGCGCCGTCCTGAACACTGCCCTAGATTGAAGATGCCTCCGGTGCGCCGCCGGCTTGAGGCTTGCATCATCCTCGGGCCGCAGCTTAGTCTCGCGCCGCAAACGGCGGTAATGTCAGCTCAAAATCGGGCGTTCGGCAATGCAGTCGCCGTCCGATAGTAGAGAGCGACAATGGAAGCGGGCGAGCGCACGATCAGTCAGATTCTGACCGAACAGATTAGATACGAAATACCCGCGTATCAGCGACCGTATTCTTGGGAAAAGGGTAACGTTGAACAACTTCTCGACGATGTCTGGGAAGCATATGTGGCCAACGACGAGGAGTACTTTATCGGCTCGCTCATCACCATCGAGCGCGAAAAGGGTCGCCTGTATGATGTCGTGGACGGCCAGCAGCGGCTGACGACCCTCAACCTGATTTTCTCACGCCTGCGCGATGCCGTGGATGAACCGGCGAAATCTGAACTGGGTCGGCGTGTGTTGCCACGCAATGCGCTGACTGGTGAGGAGGAGACGCCACGACTGACCCTACGCCAGCGCGATCAGAACTTCTTCCGACGTCACGTGCTGGCCGGAGAAGTGGTTCCCGAGGCGCTGCGCAAGGAGGTCGCAAAGGAGCAGGATGCCCCAAAGCAGCGCATCATCGAGAACTTGGAGGCCATCGACAGCTTTATAGCTCAGCATGACCAGAAGACGCTGAAGCTGTTCGCGAACTATCTGCTCAGCAGGGTCTATGTGGTGTTTGTCACCACTGCTTCCTGGCAGTCGGCATACCGGTTGTTCAACGTTCTAAATGCCCGCGGCATGGCGCTATCAAATGCCGACTTGATCAAGAACATGCTGTTCGCGCGGCTCGGCGGCAATGCAGCCCGTAGCAGTGATCTGGACGAGGCGTGGCTCGAACTGGAGGAGCAGATCGGTATCGAGCGGCTTGACCAGTTCATGGCGCATCATCGCAGCTCGATTGTCGCGACAAAAGCACGGAAGGCTCTGCACGAGGAGTTCGAGCCCCTTATCGCGACTGCGGCGACGCCGTTCACTTTCCTCGACGAGGTGAATACCTCTGCTCGCAATTATCTGCGCGTTCTCAGGAACGAGTTCGAGGCGCCCGCAGCTCGTCGCGCGGTCAGATCGCTCAAGCGGGTAGCGTTCGAGGAGTGGATCCCGCCGCTGCTGGCCTTCTTGAACAGGCCGGTAGCTGACATGCCCGAGGGCGAGTTCATCGATCTACTCGAACGGATCACCTATCAGAACTGGATCCGGCGGCTCGCGTTCACTGCTCGTTTAACAGCATACTTTCAGCTCATCACCGCGATCCGTGCCGGGAAAAACGCGGACGACATCCGCGCGATCTTCCGCGCCAATGCCAACGACGATGAGTTCCGTTCTCTGCTGGACGGCGAGGTTTATGGGCGGCCCTTTGCGCAGGCCGTCCTGCTGCGGCTTGAAGAGGCCGATCAGGACGAGTCGGTGACCAAGGACTTCGGCGGAAAGATCACCATCGAGCATGTTCTGCCGCAGGCGCTGAAGGACGCCTACTGGCGTGAGCGTTTCACCGATGACGACCACCGCCTGTGGCTGCACCGCCTTGGCAATCTTGCGCTGCTTGCTGGCATCAAGAATTACAAGGCGCAGTATTTCCCATTCGACCGCAAGAAGAAGATTTACGCAGAGCGGAACAACCGGGTTTCCTTCGACACCACAAAGCCGATCCTGTCGGCTGATCATTGGACGAAGGACCTGCTGGCCGCTAGGCAGGCTGATCTGGTCGATAGAGCGCAGCGGATATGGTCGCTCTCCAAGTCGGGCACGGCCTGACGAGAGGCTCATGCACCATGCAAAAAAGCAAGCCACCGACCATACAGCAAGGTCACCGCACGGCCGGTTTAGGACGAAAAGAGATTTAGAGTGTCGCGTCTGACGGATCTGATCGCCCGGGCGAAGGCCAGGGACAGCGCTCTGGGAGAAGAGCTTGAGCGGGAGTTCAAGGCGCTGGCGTCGCGGCGGGCCTTCGGGCTGAACTTCGAACGACACCGCCCGGAAAGCGTGGAACTGCCCGGCCGCCCCGTGCGTCGGGGGGACAAGGTGCGCATTCTTCCGTTACGGGGTTCTGTCCAGCGCCCAGACCAGCGGCTCTGGCGCGTCAAGCGGATTGACGGCAAAGGCGAGGCGCGGATGGCGCTGGTCGAGCTGATCGACGCCGAGGCGCCAGAGAGGGTGGATGTCGCGGTTGCCGATCTGGTCGTGGTGGCCGAGTTCCGCGACTTCATCTATCCCGGTCTGGTCAGCACGGGGCGCGTGTCGCGCGGGGGCGACAAGCCGTTCCACACAGTGATCAACGGCGAGAACTTCCATGTGCTCGAGGCGCTGACCTACACCCATCGCGGCAAGATCGACGCCATCTACATCGATCCACCTTACAATTCGGGTGCAACTGACTGGAAATACAACAACGCTTACGTTGAAAAGGATGATCTGTATCGGCACTCGAAGTGGCTGGCGATGATTGAGAGAAGACTAATTGTTGCCAAGTCTCTTCTGAAGTCTGAAAATTCAGTCCTAATGGTAACAATTGATGCGCGTGAGTATCTTCGCCTTGGGCTGCTTCTGGAGCAGATATTCCCAGAAGCTCGCATTCAAATGATTTCAACAGTCATTAATCCAAAGGGTGTTTCAGTTGTTGGAGGTTTCCGAAGGGCCGACGAATATATTTTCGTTGTCATGCTCGGAGACGCCGCGCCCTCTCGCCTGCCCTTAAGTGCCGAATGGTCGCCATCTTCAATTGTGAGCGGCAGCCATCGTGTCGATGAATCCGACGTGACTGGCCAAGAGACGGAGAAAATGTCTCGTGCTGAGCCGGGGTGGACATCTATGATGCGCCGCGGATCGGAAGCTGCGAGAAGTGATAGAATATCAATGTTTTATCCAATCTATGCGGATCCGCAGACCAGAAAAATAGTCGAAATCGGTGATCCAGTACCGGAAGGAGAGGAAACCGCTCCAGGGAAGGAGGGGTAATCCTCCCATTTCTAACGGGGTCCATTCGTAGAACTCATGCGGCCATTTTCAGTTTCTGGGCGGGTGTGATGCCGCCGATGCCCATGTTCGGGCGGTCGTTGTTGTAAGTCCAGAGCCATTGC
>NZ_JACJFU010000041.1:0-16939 GCF_014164635.1 Paracoccus sp. MC1854
AAACCCCCACCAGACCGGGGCCGCCCCCAACCCCATCCTTGCCGCAGGTGCGTCGGCAACTCGCGGCCACACTCAGCGCCTTTGCACGGCTTTGTCCCCACTGCCGCAAGCCCGTGCCCTATCACCTCCGGCTATGAAGGTGGCAGAGTAGTGATAGGTCGAAGCGCACAACCGGGCGGCCCTGCTGCGGCGCAGGGGCTAACGCCACCGCCACAGGCAGAGGTGTCAAGCTTCACTCAGCTTCGGCGAATGCCCTTACACGCTGGAAATGCTGCCGAACCGGGCTGTTTTCCGGTAACGCGGCAAGGCCCTGCTCTATGGCAGCCGCCTCGTCGCGCAGGCGCGCGCGGCCAGATTGCGGGTCCAACAGCAGTTGTACGGCGAGCTCCGTTAGGTCGAGCGCGGAGCCGACGCTAACATTCACTTGACCGGTCTGCGGGGTTGTCGCTACCCGGTTGTTCACATGCCGCTTGAAATCGTAGCGCTCTCCTGGCGACCTCACGACTTCTGCGATAGCACGGGCGGCCAGCAGGTCGGGGTCGATACTGTCCCCCATGTTGCAATGGAAATGCAGGAACAGCGCAGCCCGTTTGCGGATATCGCCCCCGTCGTCCAAAAAGGTCAACTCGCTCTCAAGAGCCTGCTTGAGAGCATCCTTGCCATCGGTGATTGAATAGGCCCCCAGCGGAAACTTAAACTTCGGAACGCGCTCGTCGATCGGATTATGATAGATTGCCGGACGCCCCATCGCCAGTGCCTCAAGGATGGTGGTACTGAAACGACTGATGAGAATCGTTCCTTCCTCGAGCAGGGAGTAGACGCTGTCCGTGCCGACATTGTAGCGCGACAGAACGCCCTTGTCGGCAGGGTGTTGCGTGATGATGTAATCCAACCCGGCCTCGGTGCAGGCCGCAACGGCGCTTTCGACGAACAGGTCGCGCCGATCCTCCAGCACACCATAGGTGAAGTTGACGTTGATTATGGCGCGCCGTTTGGTCGGCTGCACATAAGGCTGCGCCAGCCGCGACCTAACGTTGGGGAGCCCAACCACACGGGTTTCTCGGTCAGAATAGAAACCCTGCTGGTAGATGCCCGGCAGCAAAAGGTAATCAACGCTGCGATATGGGCGGCGTAGCGCCTTGCGATCCAAGTTCCAGTCATCGTTGATCCCTTCATAGAAACCAAACGTCGGGACGCCAAAGCCGAAGTTCTCGAAAATCAAGCGCTTCGTATAGGTGAGATCGTTCATGAAGACGAAAGCGGCCGCGTTTGTAGCGAAAGGCAGGGTCTCGGCAATATTGAACGACCGTAGATCCACATCAGCGTAAAGTGGCAGCTCGTCGTCCGGGAGCGGACGGTTTGAAGTGAAGGTAGTCGAACGTGAGGCGTCGATAATGACGCTGTTAATACCCATTAATCTTAGCTGACGCGCCACAGGAGCGGCGCTGCGTATGTGATAGTCCACCTCACAGAAGAATATTACTCTCTCGAAAAACTCGCAGGCAAAATCTTTCAGCCAAGGATTGAAGCAGAAATTATCCGGAACCTTTCCTAGCACAGTACTGCTAGCCGGTGCAGCCGTCGCTGCGCCAAGAATCTGCTTTTCTAGGTCAGGGGCCAATTTCTTTAGTAGCCCGGCTTCTTTTAACTCCATGATAAAAATACCAGCAAGAGCAATTCGCTCGTCTTTATCTTCTCCGCAATCACGAATTCTCCGCGCCTGCAACTGAAGCCAAGCTGACGCCTTCTTGTAAAACCTCTCCCGCTCTTCCGCCCTCCTATCTGACAGCATAGAGGCAACTACAGCAATGGCGCCGACAGAGTCCAACAGCTTCTTTTCGTTGATCGAGTTCACCGTCGAGTCATTGCGGTCAATATAATAATACAACACCTCCTTGGTAACTACATGGGACTGCGAAGCTAGGAAGACACGAATATTGAAATCTATATCCTCGAAGTACACCCCTTCTCGGAAGCGAATCTGATTTTTTTCGATCATCTCACGAGAAATCAACATACCGAACGACCACCAGCCGATGCAGTTCTCCAGCGCAGCCAAGGCCAGGGTTGATTTCACGTGACGATTGCTGACTTCCCATCTGGTCGGCTTGTCAAACTGTGTCCTGACGTGCTGGCAGACCGTAACGTCGACCTTATCGCCGGAACCGAGCATAAATTCCAATGCATCTGCCCGCAGATAATCATCAGAGTCAACAAATAATATAAAACGTCCTCTCGCAGCATCTAGCCCACTATTGCGCGCAGCTCCCTGCTTTCTATTTTTCTCATGGCGTATAATGCGAAGATTCTTAATTTTTTCCTGATAGGACTCGATCAGCTTCACAGTATTATCGGTCGAAAAATCGTCGACACAAATTACCTCAAAGGAGGACTGGTTTAAGGTTTGAATTCTCAAAGCCTCTAGACACGGCTGTATGAAATCTGCACTATTATAACAGGGAATGATTACTGAAATTTCTAGAGACCGATTTCGGTAAGTATCATTGGCGATGGCGATTTCTTTTGCAAGACTATGGAGACTCTGGGCGAACGCCGAGTCTCTCTCAGAAATCCGTGCCTCAAGCGCCTCATAGCGCTTCTGTGCGTCAATATAGTCGCGTAGGTAGGCATCAGCAACGGCACGCTCGCCCTTGTAGATGTCCGATGCCAGCGAGGAGGCTTTCCGTTGAGGGATGGTAACTGGATACGGCGACTCCTTTTTCAAGGCCTCGACTAAGGGAGCCTTGTGGAAAATAGGAAGTTTCGATGCCTTGCCGAGGTTCCGGACCGGGATCTGTTTTTCCAAAGAAAGCTCCAGCGCTCTCTGCCAACTTAACAAATGCCAACTACTTCCCCGTGGCTCACTATAAATGTCACCAACTTCCTGATATTCCGGGAAAAAGTAGTTTGGATGATCTTTGATTGGCTGGCGCACCTTGTAGATGACGTTAGTTTCGAAATCTACCCCCAATTCCAAGGATTTAAATTCCTCGCGCGTGATGCGGGTTGCTTCTTTTAGAGGCTTGTAGTCAAGGTCGATACCGATGATGAATATCTGTTCGTATCCGTATTCAACCGCTTTTCGAAAAGCAAAATCTCCCGTTGAGCTATGGGACACAATTTCAAGACGTGGATGCTGAATAATTGGTATGGGAAAGAAGAACTTACGAACGCCCACTGCTTCGTCCAGAATTAGTTGCCTCAGGTAGTGTTCTTTGCTTTTCACGACCTTCTTATCGGCGCAAATGTAGAAAGTTGGCCACCAGTTTATCTTGCTAAAGTACTTGTAGGATAGTCCCATGCCAAAAGTATCAATATGAGACGGGATGTTATGGAAGCCAAAATCGGCCAGCTCTTTCGTGGAGGGTCCATTACCTATGATGAGCATGGTGCGATTTTGCTGTTGTGCCATAATCTTTTTTCCTTGAGGGCCAGCATGAAGTACTGCTCTTGCTTCAAGAGTTAATGCTAAGTCAAGCTTATTATCTCGGCCATTCCTGACATTTTCTTCCTAAACTTCTCAGTGAAGTTACCTGTGACCGGCGTTGTTGCGCAACCCTTGAAGAGAGGGGGCTCGCGTGGCGGGTCTGCCTGCTTATCTTGTCATGCGACGCTACAAACTGGCCCTCTGACGACATGAGGAACTGACCCCGCGAAGAACCGGGAGGGAAGCTTGGATGGCCTGCTGCCGGTTTCGTGGACAGCAGGTCAAGCCCGCATGGCACGGGCCTCGAACTCCATGGGCTGAGATAGCCCAGTTTCGAGTGGCGGCGACGCGGGTCGTAGAAGCGCTCGATGCAGTCGAACACGTCGGCACGGGCCTCATCACGGGTGCGGTAGACCTTGCGGGCTGTCCGCTCGGTTTTCAGCGACGAGAAGAAGCTCTCGATCGCGCGTTGTCCCAGACATTGCCGGCCCGGCTCATCGAGCGAGTGATGCCATTGTCGGCCAGAAGGCGCTGGAACTGCTCGCTGGCGTATTTCGAGTCCTGGTCCGAATGGTGCAGCAGGGCGTCAGCCTTGCCGCGCCGCCAGACTGCCATCATCAGCGCATCCATGACCAGTGACGCATCTCGGTCGGCCTTCATGGACCAGCCGACTACGCGACGAGAGAGGAGATCCAGCACGACGCCAACGTAGAGCCAGCCTTCCGCGGTCCGGATGCAGGTGAAACCGGTGGGCCACTTCCGGTTCGACCGGCCCGCCTCGAAGTCGCGGCCGAGGATGTTGTTGACGATCACCGGGCGTTCGCCATCGTCCTTGGGCTTCCCGCGCCGCTTTGGCCGCGCCTTGAGCGCATCCTGCCGCATCAGCCATTCGATCCGGTGCACGCCGCAGGCCAACCCGTCCTCAAGCACATCGCGCCAGACACGCCGAGCGCCGTAGGTGCGGTCGCTGGCCTTGAAGCTCTTGTCGACCGCCAGGATGAGCTTCGCGTCCTGCCTCGCCCGCGCTGACTGGCCGGTTGAGCCAGGCATGGAGGCCCGAGCGCGAGACCTCCAGCACCTGGCAGAGCCAGCTGAGCGGCCAGATGTGACGGTGTCTGGCGATGAAGGCGAACCTCATGTCGCCTCGCGCGCGAAAAAAGCTGCCGCCTTCTTCAGGATGTCACGCTCCGCCCGGAGCCGGGCGACCTCTTTCTTCAGCGCCGCGATCTCGGCCAGATCGGCCCGCATCTGCCCGCATCTGCCCGCATCTGCCCGTTGCCGGGAAACGCCGCGGCTGGCGCAGCCGTCAACTCCCGCATCCAGCGGCGCCACACGCTCTGGGCGACATCCAGGTCACGGGCGGCTTGCGCCACCGCTACGCCGCGCTCGGTCACCAGCCTGACGGCCTCGACCTTGAACTCGCCGCGGAACTTCCGTCTCGTCATATCCACTTTCGGGTCCCTTGGTCACGATCTTATCTTCGTGTCCACGAAACTGGCAGCAGGCCAATATGAAGAGGTCTACCTGCGCGCCTATGCCAGCGTCTCGGAGGCTCGGGACTCGATCGACCGCTACGTCGGCTTCTACAACAGCACCAGACCTCATTCATCGCTTGGCGGGCAGACACCTGACCGGGCCTACTTCAACCAGCTGACGCCAATCCCGGCGGCGGCGTAACCAAGCCGGACATCCACTTAGCAGCAACCCGGAAAATGTTCAGACAAACCGAGCCATCTCTATCAACATGCTTCCAGCTGACCAACTGCAACAGCGGATCGCGGCGTGCCGGCGTGTTAACGTCACCGGACCTTCTACAGTCACTCCTGCCAGTCAATCGCTGATAACGATATAGGACCCGGTTTCGGTGACAAACTACTGTTTCAACATCTACGATCACTAGGTCCAGCTTTCTTCGCTTGATATAGCTGGCCTCCAGAGAGCGTACCTGCAATAGTCGGGAATGAGTAAGTCGATCAATGGTGGCATCGAGAGACTTTGGAGCTGCCGGGGTCGCCAGTGAGATGGCGCAGACTGAGGGCGGACCAATGCAGATACATAAGAGCTTGCTGCATGCCGGTGGGAGTATAAGCTTGTGGGCGGCCGCCTGCATCTTGTTGCCGGGGACGTTGCTGGCACAGAGCTACGATCCGACAGAGGGGAAGTTGGCAGACTACCTTGCCGACCGGACGGTGTTGATCAAGATGTCGTGCCAGCCTGAGGTGAGAGCGGGTCCTGATGTCGATATAGGCTTGATCCCTGTGGAGCAGCGCGTCAGCTGGGGCACCGGGGTGCTCATCCGGAAGGATGGCTACGTGGTGACAACCCATCATACGCTGGCCGAACTGTTCGAAGAGAGTGAAGAGCAGACATTCCGCACAGTGCGCTATACCACCGCTTGCGATCCAGACCAGGTGAGGATCGGCTTCTTCCGTACCAATGATCTGCCGAAAGCAGCAAGCGGAGGTGATCCGACGTTTCCCGAGGACAGCAGCGCCCCCAGGGACGACACTCGCGCCGCCGCTGCCGACGTGCTGTTCGTGAAGGCGAATACGTTCGGCGACGATGATCTGCCTTTTATATGCAAGCACGAGCTCTACCAGTCTGATACGGCGTTCGAAAACCTGCCGATACACGTCAGGCAGATCGAGATCCAAAAAGAAGGCCAGTTCAGCTTGCGGTTTCGGGACGGGCTGGCCTCCTCCGAGCATGGCCGCGGACGAGCCGCCAACTTCTTGGTCATGGATATTCCGGCGCAACCTGGCGCGAGCGGGGCGGCGGTGGTCGATGAGAGCGGCCGGATCGTTGGGCTCGTTCACGGCTACTCGGAGATGTCCAACCCGGAGGGAAACGATAACTACCTGATCCCTTATCGCCTGTTCGATGACGTCCTAAAAGACTATGCCGATCCGTGTGAGGAGGAAAGTCCCTCGGATCGAGATGTTGCGGCAGAGGAAAATTGGAATGCTTCCAGAGATCCAGATCAGGTACGGAAAATCGAAAGTAGGATCTCGGCAAACTGCCGGCAAATTGAGGCTTGGCCATACGAGAGCCCAGATGACGAAATCGTTCAAGAACTTGAGTATATTGCTCGTCGTTATGGATCAGTTCTACAGGTTAGAGTTCTCTCAAGTTTGAAACGTTGCCTAGGGGCGGCGTACTTGGTAAGATCACCAATACCGGATAGTATTCGCCAAGCACTTCCCTTTTTTAACGAGAGTTTAGCTCTCGATCCTAGTCAAGACGTCTTGAGTGAAAACGTCGCATTTCTTGAGAATGTGCTTCGAATCCGTAGCGCAGATGGGGTGACGATGTTTACAAATATACTTGAGATAATTCTTGGAGGCCCAGATCTTGATATACCTGGCTTAGCAAAGCAGTATTTCGACCAGGCTGCAGGTTTGATCCCGAAGGAGAATTGAGGCAGTTGCTTCCTGACTTGTGTAGGACAGTGACAAACCAGGCCACGAAGCGCAGTGTGGTGCCGCTGCGCCGGAGCAAGACCCGGCCAGTAGGTAGGCTGTTTTCTATTTGGGGGAACTGCCGGGGATGTTCGCCTTTTGATCTGGCACGGGGAATCTGAACAGGGAGGTTGAGTGGACGCAGGAACTGCAGCAGGATGTCGGGCTCGGCGCAGCCCTCGCGGCGGGTGCCGGTCTTCTTCTCGGCCCGTACCACCTGACAGCCAGCCACCCGAAGAGCGGCTTCCTGCAGGGACAGGTCCTGATCGGTCGATGACACGCGGGCGTAGCCGTAGAGGGTCATGGGAGGCGCCTCTGTCCAGCTGAAGTCTAGACCCAGTCACGCTACTGTCCGAAACCAGCAAGATAACCCTGATCGAACGCAAGAGGATGTCCGACGGGGCTGCTCTTCTGAGGTATACCCCCAGCACGGCTCATCTATGCAGCGGCTCTGAGTCAGGCCACAGTCAGGTGATCTACGGAAGGAGACATGATGTTCAGGCACGCACTCACGTCGGCATTGGCATTGGGGACCGCTTTCGGCGCAGTTCCTGCGCAAGCCGAGATCAGATCGGCCGTCACGCGGGAGACCCGCAGCGTTGCCGGGCTGGAACAACCGGCAGAAATCATCATTGACCATTGGGGCGTGCCGCATATTTATGCAGGCAGCGATCGCGACGCGCTGTTTCTGCAAGGCTACAATGCCGCACGCGATCGGCTGTGGCAGATCGACCTGTGGCGCAAGCGCGGACTGGGGCGGCTGGCGGAAAGCTTCGGTCCGACCTTCGTGGACCAGGACCACGCCGCGCGAACGTTCCTTTATCGAGGTGATATCGAACCGGAATGGGCGGCTTACGGTCCGAACGGCCGCAGCTATGCCGAGGCCTTCGTGCAAGGCGTCAACGCCTATGTCCAGCAGGTGCTGGACGGACGGGCTGAGCTGCCTGTCGAGTTCCAGTTGACCGGCTCGCAGCCCGAACTGTGGGCGGTCGAGGATGTGGTCCGCATTCGCAGCCACGGCTTGACTCGCAACGCCAGTTCCGAAGTCAGCCGCGCGCAGATCACCTGCGCCGAAGGGATCGAGGCCGATCGCCTGCGTCAGCGGCTGGAGCCTGAATGGACCCCGACCGTGCCCGAGGGGCTGGACCCCTGCACGATCCCGGCGGACGTGCTGGACGTTTATGAGCTTGCCACGCAGAACGTGAAGTTCGAGGCACCGCCCGAAGCCGAAGCAGAAGCCGGGACCGATGCGGAACCTCCAGCCGCCTCCACTGCCGCACCGCCGCTCGGGACAGAGACCCCACCTGCGGCAGAACGGCCCGCCGAGACCCCGGAAACAGTACCGGGGGCCGGCGCGCCAGCAGCATCTTCACCTCCTGCAGGGGCCGTCCCGGCCAACGGCGCCCCGGCCTCCTCGACAGATCCTGCCGCATCACCCGCGCATGAGGACGGACAAAGCTCGGGCAACCGCAGCAGCAGCGCGCTTGAGCCTGCGGATTTTCTCAAGGTCACCTCGTCCAACGTGCAGGAGATCGGGTCCAACAACTGGACCATCGCGCCCTCGCGCACCGAGACGGGGCGCCCAATCCTGGCCAACGACCCGCACCGCGCCCATGGCGTGCCGTCCCTGCGCTATGTCGTGCACCTGAACTCGCCGAACATGTCGGTGATCGGGGCCGGGGAGCCGGCACTGCCGGGCGTCTCGATCGGCCATAACGGCAAGATCGCCTACGGGCTGACGATCTTCGCGGTCGACCAGGAAGACCTCTATGTTTACGAGCTGAACCCCGAAAACCCGGACCAGTATCGCTACAACGGCGAATGGGTCGACATGGAGGTCGTGGAAGACACCATCAACGTCCGTGACGGCGCGCCACAGCAGGTGACGATGAAGTTCACCCGCCACGGACCCGTCCTGAAGGTGGACGAGGACAACAACCGTGCCTTCGCCTTCCGCAGCGTCTGGTTCGAGCCGGGAACATCGGCCTACTTCGGCTCGGTCGACTACATGGGGGCGCAGAACTGGGACGAGTTCTCGGCCGCGATGGAACGCTTCTCGACGCCATCCGAAAACCAGGTCTATGCCGATACCGACGGCAACATCGGCTGGATCGTCGGCGCCATGACACCACAGCGCGAAAACTGGGACGGGTTGCTGCCGGTGCCGGGCGACGGACGCTATGAGTGGGGGTTCCTTGAACGGGAGAAGCTGCCATCGGCCTACAACCCCGAAAAGGGCTGGTTCGCCACTGCCAACGAGATGAACCTGCCGGCGAACTATCCCTACAAGGACTACAAGGTCGGCTTCGAATGGTCGGACCCGTCCCGCATCCAGCGGATTTCCGAAGTGCTGAGCGCCGATGATCAGGTATCGCTTGCCGATTCCATGGCGCTCCAGAACGACGATCACAGCGTCATGCAGCGCCGCGTGGTCGATCTGATGAAGGGTTTGAGTCTGCCGGAAACCGCATCCCAGGCCGACCGCGACGCGCTGGCCCTGATCCAGGGCTGGGACGGCGTGACTTCGGCCGACAGCGCCGCGGCCGCAGTGGCCGAGACGATGCTGAGCAAGTATCTGGTGCCCACCACGGCGCCCCGCGTGTTAGGCGAGGACTTGGCCGAACTGCTGGGACGCGGCGCGATCTCGTCGGTGATGGATCTTCTGGCGCAGCCTGACGAAAGGCTGGGCGACAATCCCGGACAGGCGCGCGAAGACATCCTGGCTACTGCCCTGTCGGGCGCCGTTGCTGAAACGACCGAACGGCTGGGCAGCGACATGTCGGAGTGGCGCTGGGGCGATCTGCACAAGGGCAAGTTCACCCATGGCGTCGCGGGTCTGGCCCAGCCGGGTTTCTCCAGCCAGATGAACGTGGGCCCGCTGTCAATGGGCGGCTCGGCCTACAGCCCGCGGGCGGCCAGCTACAACGACAGCTTCGAGGTCACCTCGGGCGCGTCGTTCCGCATGGTTCTGGATGTGGGCAACTGGGACGCAAGCCGGTTCATCAACACTCCCGGCCAATCCGGCGATCCGATGAGCCCGCACTACCGCGACCTCGCGCCACTCTGGGCGGCCGGAGACTATGCACCGCTGATCTATTCCCGCGAGGCTGTCGAGAATGCGGCCGCGCACATGATCTCCCTCACTCCGGGGAACTGATTACAGGCTGATGGGCAGGGCGCTACCATCATGATGGTGGCGCCCTAGTTTAGACACTTGGCAGATACTCAGAGCCATTTGCGCAGCCAGAATGGCGCAATATGGCACGATCATGTGTGATCGGAACACCGCTTGCGGGTCACCTCCGAAGGAGTGGCAAGATCATGCCCGATTTCACTGCCCACAAACACCCCGTTCTGACCGTCCGTTGCCCGACCTGCGGCATGGCCCCCGGCCTCTGGTGCCGACGCCCGGACGGCCACATGGCCTCCGATCTTCACGCCGGTCGCCAAGCCGAGGCCGACCGGCTGTTCATCGAGCAGCACGGCGAACTGACCCGCGCGCCCGCGCCCGTGATTGAGGTCCGTCATGCAGCCGTAGCGACGCGCCGGCTGGACCCTGCCTGACTGGACTGCCCATGCTTGGACGCCGGAACACAATCCGCGCTACAGTCGCCAGATCAACGCCGCGTGCGCCCGGAACATCGAGCAATTCCCGCGCGAGCTGGTCGCGGTCGAGTTGGACACCGCCACACTTCTGTCCCTGCGCGCTGCAGCACCACTCTCGCCGCTTCGGCTGTCCGCATCGCGAGAACTGCGCCGGTCACTGGACTCCATTGCGATCATGGGCGTGAACAACCAGCTTGCCTGCCTCGGCCGCATCCAGGGCCGCAACGCTGCCTGACCCCTTTCCTTCAGGCCGGAGGATCAACTGGTCTTGTCTCACGCAATGCCTTCTTTTTGCCGATCGGGGTACCGGTCTGGCGCACCGGTTCCCCAATCATGGCGCTGCCCGCGCCGGGGCCGCTGCGCTGCTTGTGCGTCCCAGGGATGCAGACCTTACGCACCGAGATAGATCGATGGTTGTTGGGGGCATAAGGTGGCTATCGCGGTATATGGCCGAGGTGGAGTTTTGATGCTCAACCACGAGCCATGGGAACACCCGATGACCACGATCAACATGGACCTGTCTCCCACGGGTAATTACCGGTCGAAATAGGACTTGATCTTATCTCTGTCGGTAGTTTCGGCCAGCGCCAGCATCAGCAGGATGCGCGCCTTTGACGGCGACAGGTCATCGCCGAAGATCGCGCCAAGCTCCTCGGTCGTGGCGCCGCCGCCGACGAAGCCGTAGTTTGGCTGGACGCTGCCGTCCGGCACTCGCGAGGTGATCACGACGGGCACCCCCTTGCCGATTGCGTACTTGATCGCCTCGTACATCGGCTCGTTCACGTTGCCCCAGCCGAACGCCTGGATCACGATCCCTTTGGCGCCGTCGTCGGCCGCCTGCCGCACGTAGCCGCCGTCGGCACCCGTATACATGGCGATGAGGTCGACCCGAGGCAGCGTCTCGGGCAGCGGCAGGGGCGGGTGCTGCAGCGGCTCCTGTTGAAAGGCGACATCGTCGCGATCGACATAGCCGATCGGGCCATACAGCCCTGATCCAAAGGCGGCGACGTTGCTGGTATTCGTCTTCCGCACCGCCCGGGCGGGATGGATGACATGGTTCATGTTGACGGTGACCCCCTTGCCGCCCGAATCCTCGTCGAGGATCTGCTTCACGGCATTGGTGATGTTGCGCGGGCCATCGCTGTCTGGCTCCGATGCGCTTCGGAGCGCACCGACCAGCACGACCGGTTTGTCGCTTTGAACCGTGAGGTCGAGGAAGTAGGCGGTCTCCTCGATCGTGTCCGTCCCGTGCGTGACGACGACGCCCTTGACGTCTGGATCAGCCAGTTGCTCCTGGATCGTACGGGCGAGATTTGGCCAAAGGTCTGGGCCCATGTATGGGCTCGGGACATTGCTGAATTCCACCACTCCGATGTCGGCCAAGCCGGCGAGCGCCGGCACCGCGGCCACCAGATCCTCGCCCGAGAGCGCCGGGACCGGGGCGCCGGTTTCGTCCACCGTCATCGCAATCGTGCCGCCTGTCGCGACGACGGTCACGTTGGGAAGGTTCCCGCTGTCCGCCGCATTCTGGGCGCTGGCCGCGTTCTGGTTTGCGGCCGGCTGTTGGGCCACCTCCTGGGCGGCTCCCGGACCTGCGGTGTGCATTGCGGCGAAGAGTGCGGGGATGGCGAGAAGATAACGAGGCTTCATGGCGTAATCCTTCGAAATCGCGGGTGTTCGTGAAGGAGGGCACCTTCAAGGAGAAAAGCTAACACTGCGGCGTCGCCGGTGCGAGTGACCTGCCGCGGGCTTTTTCCTCCACCTGCGATGAGAGTCCGCCCCCAGGAGAGGACGGACGATGAAGAAGGCGCGACGGACCGAGGAGCAGATCATCGGCATCCTGCAGGAGCATGGTCGACGTCTACGTCGACGGCGCGAAGGTCGTTGACCTCTGCCGCAAGCACGGCATGTCGGAAGGCACGTGTCTCAGCGTGGAAGGCGAAGTATTCCGGGATGACGGTATCAGAGGCCAAACGGCTGAAGGCGCTCGAGGACGAGAATGCGAAGCTTAAGAAGCTGCTGGCCGAGCAGATGCTCGAGATGGCGGCGATGAAGGAGCTGCTGTCAAGAAAGTGGTTATGAGGCGGATCAGAAAACAGTCCGGGGGACTGTTTTCCCGCCGATTGGCCCGCCGTGAAGCGCGAGGCAGTCGCGCATCTGCAGGCCCGGTTGGGCCTGTCGGAACGGCGGGCGTGCCGGACTTCCGGGGCGGATCGCAAGATGGTCCGTGACCTGCCGCAGCGGCCATCTGACACGGCCCTGCGCGGACGGCTGCGGGATCTCGCCAACGAGCGGCGGCGGTTCGGCTACCGGCGTCTGTTCGTGTTGTTGCGCCGCGAAGGCGAACCCTCGGGCATCAACCGCATCTACCGGCTCTCCCGCCAGGAAGGGTTAACCGTCCGTAAACGCAGCGCACGCCGCAAGGCGATCGGCACACGGGCCCCGATCCTGGTCGAGGCGCGGGACAATGCCCGCTGGTCGCTCGACTTCGTGCATGACCAGTTCGCCTGCGGGCGGCGGTTCCGGGTGCTGAACGTGATCGACGACGTGACCCGTGAATGCTTGGCAGCCATCCCTGACACGTCGATCTCGGGCCGCCGCGTGGCCCGGGAGCTGACGGCGCTGATCGAACGGCGAGGCACGCCCGGCATGATCGTTTCTGGCAACGGGACGGAACTGACCTCGAACGCCATCCTCAGATGGTGCGCCGAGAACAGGCTCGCGTGGCACTACATCGCGCCAGGCAAGCCCATGCAAGACACGGCTTCGTCGAAAGCTTCAACGGCCGGATGCGAGATGAATTCCTCAACGAGACCCTGTTTCGAAACCTCGCCCACGCCCGCGAGCTGACCGCGGCTTGGGTCACTGACTACAACACCGCGCGGCCCCATTCGGCCCTCGGCGACCAGACCCCCGCCGGGTTCGCCCTGCACCTGAACACCGCAATCGCCCGACCCGCTGCACGCCATGAGAGTTCCGCGCGCCGGGCGATTGCTCACCCCGCCCCAACAGGCATGAACCACCAACGGGCTCCGGTCGCGGCTGGATGAAGGACCCGTGGCAGGTCACGGATCAAGCAGGAGATCGCGGTAGCCTTCGGGCCGAAGACCTTCATGGTCCGGTGCGACATGGTGGATGACGCCATCGGCTACCGGGCGGCTTCGGTCACGGATTTCTGGACCGGGACATCGCGCTGGTCGGACGACAGCCAAAAGGTGGTCAGGGAGACGCTGGAGATGCTCGGCCCCAAGGCTTTCCCTTGGCTCAGGAAGGCGGAGAACCTCGTCCAGGACGTGGTCTCCTATGCCAAGACCACCATCATCCGATCGGTCGTTGTGGCGGTGGGCAACATCCTGTCCAACACCCTGCACTTGGCGCTGGCGGGCGCTCCCATCACCCAGATCGCCAAGGGCAGCCGGGCCAAGTTCTCGGAGAGCACCGAGTTCGTGAAGAACCGCGAGGAGCTGCAGCGCCTCCAGGTTCAGGCGGCAGCAGCGGCCTTGGATCCGCAGGCCATGAAGCCCATCGCCGCCCGTATCCGGGCGCTGGAGGAGGCCAACCGGCACCTTTCGATCGCCCCCTGCTGGAAGCGGGCGAGTTCGGCCCAGATCAGCAGGAAAGCCGCTGAAAGCGTTATCGAGATGCCCACGCGCCAAGCGCGATCGTTGCTCATCCTCAGAGCCAGTTCCCATCCGAGGCCGACGCCGCCGATCAGCATGGCTGCGGCGACGAAATCGAAGACGCCCCAGTTTACCTGATCGGTGACCTGCATTGCCAGCAGGGGCAACAGGATCGCAAAACCCCAAGCCACGATCCTCCAGAGGCGTGCTGAACCGACGCGCTGTGAACGTGCTGTCATCTGCCTGCCTGATTGCCTGACCGAGCCGACACTTTATCATCGCCTGAATGTCCCGCAACATCACGATGGGTTGCAGGAGCCCGAGATGTTCTTAGCGGGCGACAAGTTCCTCTTGGCCGCCACTGCTCAGAATCTGCGGCGGCTCTGCCTGCAGCCTGGCTGCACCCCCCCGACGAGTGCTCAAGCCCCAGCCTGACCGAGCCGGAAGCCTTGGAATTGCAGCCTCACCTGCCAGTGGCAGGGCTGCGGGCAACCGTACCCCTTCCAAGGTCCGTCAAAGCCCCGGACCCGGCTTCGATCGGCCTTTTTCAACAGAACTTGGAGATCATGCAGCGGTCCAGTCTTCGAGGCTCAGCCCGGCGACGCGAGAGAATTCGCCGATGTTGTTCGTCACCAGCGTCAGGTTTCGCGCTTTGGCCTGTCCGGCGATCAGCACATCATAGGGCCCGATGGGCGTGCCCTGCCGCGCAAGCTCTACCCGGATCTCCCCTGCGGCTCGCGCGTCCTCAGGGTCGAGGTCAATGATGGCGAGGTCGGCGAAGAGAAGCCGCAGGGTCTCCAGGTTGAAGGCAACTTTCTGACTGCGATAGGCCCCGTACCAGAGTTCATGCGCCACGATGGAGGAAATGGCGAGCGAGCCCGGCTCGGAGGCTTCAACCCGCCTGAGCAGTTCGGCGGAGAGTCGCCCGACAAGTGCAATCACAACGTTGGTGTCGAGAAGGTGTCGGATCATGAAAAGAGCTGGTCAAGGTCGGGACGCTGCTGTTCGGCGGGCTGTTCCCGGCCGCTGGTCAGGAAATCCTCGCTGAAGCCTCGCTCGACTGCTGCGTGCAGCGACGCCCAAGGCCTGTCTGTCGCCGGTTTCGGGCGCAGGATCAGAGCATCGCCTTCCCGCGAGATCTCGACCTCGCTGGCCTCGAGGCGGAAGTTCTTCGGCAACCGGACAGCCTGGGAGTTGCCCGAGCGAAACACCTTGGCAATATGCGGCATCGCAGCCTCCTGTGACTACATCATAGTATATACACAAGGGAGATCGTCGGAACAAGGTCAGGGCTTCAGGGCGTATAACCCCGTCTGCGCTTCAACTGCAGCAGAGCCTGGAAGGCGCTCTCCGCCTCACCGGGCTCCTCGTACCAGTCTGTAAGGCTGCGACCTGTGGTTCCGATCCGCACCCAATGGCGCACTATCCATGCTCGCCGAAAAGGCTGGTGGCCAGTTCCAAGCTGTAGAAGCGTTGCATATTGCAGGCGGGGTCGGTGCGGGTGAGCCGGACAGGCTCGGCAGGCGCATCCTCAGAGGCCTGGACTTCGGCGGATCCCGACGGATGCGCTGCCAGTCCCTCCAAAAGGTCGAACTGTTCTTCGCTCACGACAGGCTCTGCGCCCTTGCTCGGGGGAAGTAGGCATAGAAGGTGGCCCGGCTCACGTTCAGCCGCTTGGCGATTTGCGCCACGGGAAGGTTGGTGTCCTTGAGGAGGACCCGCGCCATCGCAAGGTCCTCCTCGGAAAGCTTGCGGCGTCGTCCGCCCTTGCGGCCCCGAGCAGCCGCGGCCTTCAGCCCCTCGATCGTCCGCTCGCGGTTGAGATGGAGGAAGTACTCGGCGATGGTGCCCAGGAAGTTGAACATCAGCCGCCCCGTCGGGGTCTCGGTGTCCACGGCCTCGGTCAGGGATCGGAGCCGGACCCCCTGCCCTTGCAGCTTGTGGGCCATGTCCAGAATCTCGCGCAAGCTGCGCCCCAGCCGGTCCACCTTCCAAACCACGAGTTGGTCTTCGGGGCGCAAGAATGCGAGCGCAGCTTCAAGCGCTGGACGCTTCGTGCCGGCGCGACCAGACTCCTTTTCCTCGAAGATGCGCTCGCAGCCGGCGCGCTGCAGGGCGTCGCGCTGCAGGTCCAGGTTCTGGTCGTTGGTTGACACGCGCGCATAGGCGATCAGCATGTCAGTTTAGTAGATCAACATGGTCTATCGGACAAATAATTCCCTGACACGGTTTTTGGACATAAAAGAGGTGAAAAGTCGGTGTCCGACCTGTCCTCGCCAAGGATGTCCAATATACGAACGCTTCTTGGACACACCCGCACACAGCGATCAACTTAAATCCGCTGCTTTTACTAGCAACTGCGTCTATCCGAAGGACTAATGTCGCCATGGCGTGCCAATCCCTAGCGACGGGTAATTTGGTCAGCCGCTGCCGTGTCACGAAGTGAAACAATGGCGTTGGCGAATTCATCCGCATGATCGGCTTGCAGAACAGCGTTCTCTGCGATTGCTTCTACCCCGTGCAAAGTTATGGACGTTGCCACCATGGCCTTTCCTAATTGTTCCATCCCGGATGATCACATAGACGGTCGCCGGGCCGCCTTGTTCATGGCAAGATCGATCCTGGGTGAGGTCCGGGACGGGAGTCGGGCCTGTTGATCTCTCTGCACAGGCAGGCAACCACGACACCGAAGATCCGGGCCGCCATCCAGGCGGGCACGGAGCCGGCTTGGATGGCGGCCGAGCGCTACGGCATCTCCGGGCAGACCGTCTGGAAATGGTGCAAGCGCGACGGCGTCCATGACCGGAGCCACACGCCGCACCGGTTGC
>NZ_JACJFU010000042.1:0-16419 GCF_014164635.1 Paracoccus sp. MC1854
TCCGGCGTCAGGCCGGAGACGGCCTTCCGCAGCCGCCCGTTCTCCTTCTCCCGCTCCTTCAGGCGTTTGACCCGATCGCTCTGCAGCCCGCCGAACTCCTTGCGCCACCGGGAGCAGGTCAACTGCGCCACGCCGATCGAGCGCACCGCCCCGGCCACCGACCGGCCCCGCGACACCAACACGCCGACCTGCCGGAGCCTGGCCACGATCTCCTCGGGTTCGTGCTTCTTCCGCGACATTCCGCCGGCCTCCATCCGGCTCGAAAGCCTGCGTCAGGGAGGACCACTTTCCAGGGGGCGGACCACCCTCACTTGGGCAGGCCAACGACTGGGACAAGGTGAGGTCGTGGATCCTGCTGCAAGAAGCTCGCGAGTACATGACTGACTTACATAGTAATCTACTGTAACTACATAAATATAATTTGAAGTTATGCGTATAGGCAGGGGAGGCGCTACCTTGGATTGCGACTTTTGATCTTCAACAATGAGTTGGGCTTTGAAAGGACACTCGAATGAAGGTTCGCTACCCCCACCTCTCGCTGGCGTCAAACCTGCAGGTTGATCACCTGATCGCGGCCCGAGTTCATCGGCTGGCCATATCTGCAGGTCGAGATCGGCACACAGACTTTCCTCCTCGCGAGCGCGGTCTCAAATACATCGGAGCAACTCCTATCTGTTTCTGCAAACGCGGAAAAAGGTCCGAATGTCGGTGGCGAGTGCATCAGGCTGCTCAAGAGCAGCGAAGTGGCCGCAGCGCTCGAACGATGTCCAGCGCCGGATGTGGGTAAAGGTCCTTTCCGCCAGCGAGCGCGGCGGGCGGAGTATCTCGCCTGAAAAGGCCACATATGCAGTCGGCACAACGACCGTCCTGCCTTCGGGGATCGGCCAAGGACCGTGGGCTCGCGCGTAATAGGGTCAGAAGGACGAGTTGATCGCGCCCGTGAACCAGTAAAGCGAGATGTTCGTCAATAGGTCATCAGGGAAATGGCTGTTTCGAGATTGCCTTGGCAATCCGACCAAGCGCGGAACTTCTCGGCTATCCAGGCTGCAATTCCCGCGGGCGAGTCGGTCAGACCATAGGCGAGGGTCTGCGGGCGCGTGCCTTGGATGGCTTGGTACCCGGCTTCCTCACGAAGAAAATGCGCGAGTTCCTGAAGATAGCGCGCCTCTTCCGCGGTGGGCTTATCGACGAGCCCGGCATCGTGCCGCAGGGGCAGGAAGTTCAGGTGGATGCCCGAGATCCGGTCTGGATAGGCATAACCCAACCTTGCGGCCATGAATGATCCCCAGTCGCCCCCCCCCTGCGCACCGAACCGCGTATAGCCGAGTACCTCGCTCATCAGCGAAGCGAGGCAGTCAGCCATGGCTTCGGCGGAAAATCGTGCCTGTCCCGGAGCATATGACAGTCCGAAGCCTGGCAGCGAGGGCGCGATCACCGTAAAAGCGTCTGCGGGATCTCCGCCGTAACGGCCCGGGTTGGTCAGACGGGGTATCAGCTCAAGGAACTCGAAGACCGAACCGGGCCACCCGTGGGAGAGGAGAAGCGGATCCGGGCCGTGGCCCGGCACGTGAAGAAAATGCAGCCCAATGCCGTCGATCTCTACCTTGTACTGGGGAAGGCGTTCAACCGTGCCTCTGCGGCACGCCAGTCGAAATGCTCGCGCCAGTACGCCGCGAGATCGCGCATGTAGGTCAGATCGGCTCCATGGGTCCATCCCGCGTCCGGGGCTTCGTCGGGGAAACGGGTGCGGCCTAGGCGAAGCTGCAGATCCTCTATCGCGTCCTAGGGAACGCCGAGTTCGAAGCGCGTTGGCTGGATAGGCATGGCTTTCGAAGACCTTCAGTGATGTTGCAGGCGGGAGGGGCAGATGGGCTGGCCTCGGCCGCCGCGGCCCTGACGATCAGGGGCTCGACAAGCTGCCGCGTCACGATCATGCTACGATCCCTCATTCAGGATCCCGGTAAATCGTGAGCACGGTGGCTCCTGCGGGGCTGCGCGCCTCCAGCTGGCGGTGCGCCTCGGCGACCTCGCTCAGGGAATATCGCTGCCGGATCCCCGCCTTGATGCGTCCCGAGAGCACGCAGGCGAATAGGTCTGCGGTGCGCCGGCGCAGTTCGGCGGTGTCGGCGATGCAGTGGAACAGGACCGGGCGGCAGCGGTGAACGAGCCCTTCCCAAGGGCGGCGATAGTGAAATCCTCGATCAGGCCCGAGGCCTGGCCGAAATTCACGAAGGCCCCGCGGGTCCGCAGGTAGTCGAGCGAGCCGCGCCATGTATCGCGGCCGACGCTGTCATAGACCATGTGAACGCCGCGGCTGTCAGTGATCTCGCGAACCCGGGAAACGAAATCCTCGGCGCGGTAGTCGATCACATGGGCATATCCATGCGCACGGGCCAGTTCCGTCTTTTCCGGCCCGCCCGCGGTGCCGATTGCGGTTGCGCCTTTGGCGGCAAGCCATTCGCCAAGTAGCAGCCCGCCCCCCGATGCGGCATGTACAAGCACGCTCATGCCTGCCTCGACGCGGAACGTGGAATGGATGAAATGCTTGGCGGTCAAGCCCTTCAGCATCAGGCAGGCTGCCTCTTCGTCGCTGATGCCCTCGGGAATAGGCACGAGACGATCCGCGGTGATGACCCGAGCGGTTGCATAGGCGCCAAGAGGATGCGTGTAGGCGACACGGTCACCGGGCCTCACGTCCTCGACCCCGTCTCCCACCGCGACCACCCGGCCTGCCGCTTCGGAGCCGGGAATAAGATCCCGCTCGACTGCCCAAGGGTAGAGGCCGCTGCGGTGATAGACATCGAGAAAATTGAGACCGACCGCAGTATGGCGCACCAGAACCTCGTGGGGCCTGGCGCGGGAGGCTCGATCTTGCGCTGCGCGAACCGGTCGCTGCCGCCGGGTGTCGTCACCACCGTCGCATAATCGCGCATTGATCTCCCTGACCAAGACCATCGTCCTTTGCCAGCGCCGAGGGGCGCTCTCCTCCCGGCACTGTTGGCCGAGAGCATCGTGGCTCCCGCTGACAGCCATGCCCACAGCGTACACGGCCATAGCCGCTGCCTTGTAGCACATCGCCTTGGTTGCGCAAAGTTATCGAATTCAGAATTCAGAAGTGCTATATTCTTTTTGGTTACGGACGAATCGCCGGCTTCGCGGAGGAGGCCTGCCGCTGTGGGAGGAGAGACCCTGATGACGGTTCACCAGAATTTTATCGCTGGCCGCTTTGTAGAAAGGACGGGCGACGATTTGATCGACGTGTTCAACCCGGCGCGCGACATACGCATCTCGCAGGTACCGGACACCACCGCCGAGGGCGTGAACGAGGCCGTCGATGCCGCCAGCCGCGCCCAGCGCGACTGGGAGCGGCTGCCCGCGATCCAGCGTGCCGGGTTCCTGCGCGAGATCTCGGCCAAGATCCGGGCCAATGCGGAGAAAATCGCCCGCGTCATTTCCGAAGAACAGGGCAAGATCCTGCCGCTGGCGCGGGTCGAGGCGGCTTTTACCGCCGACTACATCGACTACATGGCCGAATGGGCGCGCCGGATCGAGGGCGAGATCCTGCAGTCCGACCGCCCCGGCGAGAACATCTTCCTGTTCCGCCAGCCGATCGGCGTCGTTGCGGGCATCCTGCCTTGGAACTTCCCGTTCTTCCTGATCGCCCGGAAGATGGCCCCGGCCCTGATCACCGGCAACACCATCGTCATCAAGCCCAGCGAGGAAACGCCGAACAACGCCGCTCTGTTCGCCCGGCTGGTGACGGAAACGGGACTGCCCAAGGGCGTCTTCAACATCGTCTATGGCCGGGGTGGCACGGCCGGTAGGGCGCTGACCCTGCACCCGGACGTGCGCATGGTCAGTTTCACCGGCAGCGTGGAAACCGGATCGAAGATCATGGCGGATGCGGCCCGGAACATTTGCAAGGTCAACCTTGAACTGGGCGGCAAGGCCCCGGCCATCGTGACGGCGGACGCCGACCTCGACCTGGCTGCCCGTGCCATTACCCAGTCGCGGACGCTGAACACGGGGCAGGTCTGCAACGCGGCCGAACGCGTTTACGTGGACCGCAAGGTGGCGGACGAGTTCACCGACAAGCTGATCAAGGCGATGGACGCGGTCCGCTACGGCGACCCCCTGGGCAACGACGAGATCGACATGGGCCCCATCATCAACCGCGCGGGCGTGGAAAAGATCGACGCGCTGGTGCGCTCGGCACTCGATGCCGGGGCCGAGGCGGCACTGGGCGGCGGCGTGGCCGACCTGGGGGTTGGCAGCCACTACAAGCCCACCGTGCTGGTCAACTGCCATCAGGACATGGACATCATCAGCCGCGAGACCTTTGGCCCGGTCCTGCCGCTGGTCGAGGTGGACAGCCTCGACCAGGCGATTGCCCATGCCAACGACACGACCTACGGGCTCACCTCGTCGATCTACACGACGAATGTCGGCTCCATGATGCGGGCCTGCAACGAGCTGCGTTTCGGCGAAACCTACGTCAACCGCGAGAACTTCGAGGCGATGCAGGGCTTCCACGCGGGGCGCGGCAAGTCGGGCATCGGCGGTGCGGATGGCAAGCACGGCCTGCTCGAATACACCGAGACCCACATCTGCTATGTCCAGACCTGAACCTCGGTCAACTTTGTGCTGACCAGCGCAGCCTGCTAGGATCCTGCGGCCGGAAGGGAGACCTTCCGGCCGCTCGCCATTCAAGCTGAGGAATTACCACATGCAGCCGATTGCCACCGCCCCCAGTCGCGCCCAGCAGGTCTACAATGCCATTCGCGACAGCATATGCGATGGCAAGATGACCCCCGGCACCCATCTGGTGCAAGAGGAACTGGCGGCAGCACTGGGAGTATCGCGCCAGCCCGTGCAGCAGGCCTTGCTGCTGCTGAAGAACGAGCGACTGGTGGTCGAGCTTGGCGCGCGCGGCCTTTATGTGGCGCCGCTGAACGCCAATGACGTGATTCACCACTACCAGATCCGCATTGTGCTGGATCAGCTGGCCGCCCGATTGGTGACAGAGCGCACTGCCGCCTCGCCAGCCTTCGCCCTTGAGCTTGCCCGACGGGGCGAGGCGATCTTGTCCGAAGGCGAGGCCGCACGGAACCGCAGCAATGCGTCTGATGCTGTAAGCCACGACGTGCAGTTCCATTCCTTTATCTACGAGATGTCGGGCAATCCCTTCATTGCAGACACTGCCGCTGCTCACTGGAATTATCTGCGCCGGGTGATGGTCGCGGTCCTTCTGCACGCCGAGCGGGGCGAGATCGTCTGGCGCCAACACCGCGACATCCTCGACGCGCTGCTGGCAGGCGATGCGGCAGCCTCGGAACGGCTGGCGGCAGAACATGTGCTCGGCGCACAGGACGCCCTATTGCGCACTCTGGCCGAACGCGAGTTCTGAGCAGACGATCCGCTTTGCTTTCTTCGATGTCGCGCGAATCAGTTGACAGAAGTCTGTACGTTTAACATTCTGAATTCCGAATTCAGGCTGCGGGAGGAGAAATGCACCTGAACCTCTCAACGGGCTTTCCGATGGCCTGTGCATTGATGCTGAGCGCGGCCCTGCCGCCTCGGGCGTCAGCCCAACAAGCAGCACCTGCCCCAGCTGCGACCGCCGCCGCTCCGATCCTGCCGACAGCGGGCCCGCCGGCCGGGACGGACACGGCCGCCCCAACTGAGCCCGTCGCCCTGCCCGAGGGCGTCACCCCCGAGATGATGGCGGATGGCGAAAAGCTGTTCTTCCAGAACTGCCGGCGCTGTCACGGGATGCGCGGCAAGGCGGGCGTTCCCCTGTCGGGCAACGAGAATATCGCCGATGCGGCCTATATCGCTTCGATCATCATCAACGGGCGCGGCTACATGCCACCCTTGGGCGAGCATCTCAGCGACGAGCAGATCGCCCTGATTGCCACTTTCGCCCGCAACAGCTGGGGCAATGCTTACGGGCACGTCATCCCGCAGGACGTCAAGGACATGCGTTAGGCCTTCCCGCGGCCTGCAGGACACATGGGAGGAGGAACCCAGATGCACGGACTGCTTCGTTCGGTTTCGCTGATCGCGCTGGTGCTGGCAGGCCCGGCGGCGGCCGAAATCGCCGACTACAGCCCCGTTACCGCCGAGCGCCTGACCCAGCCCGAGGAACGGAACTGGCTGCAATCGCGCCGCACCTATGACGGCCATGGCCACAGCCCACTGACCCAGATCACCAAAGACAATGTCGCCCAGCTGACGCAGGTATGGAGCCATCCGACCGGTCCTTACCGCCCCGCGCCCGAGTTCACTGCCCTGCCCGCCAGTGGCGCGCATCAGGCAGCGGCCATCGTCAATGACGGCGTCATGTTCATGACGACCCATGACAACCAGGTCATCGCCATGGACGCCAAGACTGGCGGGGAACACTGGCGTTACCAGCATCCGATCCCCGAGGATCTGGTGCCGATCCATCCCGCGAACCGTGGCGTCGCCCTGTGGGACGACAAGGTCTTCACCACCACCCAGGATGCAATGGTCGTCGCGCTGGACGCGAAGACCGGCGAGCCTCTGTGGTCGCAGACCATGGCCGACTGGATGGAGGGCTATTATTCCACCCTCGCGCCACTGGTCGTGGACGGCAGGGTGATGGCCGGGGTTTCCGGAGGGGAACTTGGCATCCGCGGCTTTGTCCAAGCCTTCGACGCCGGGACGGGCAATCCGCTGTGGAAGACCTACACTATCCCCGCGCCGGGCGAGCCGGGCAGCGAGACATGGCCGGGCGACACATGGCAGAACGGCGGCGGCCCGGTCTGGATCACCGGCAACTACGACCCCGAAGCGAAGCTGGCCTATTGGGGCGTCGGCAACGCTGCGCCCTGGGTGGGCGCGCTGAGGCCGGGCGACAACCTTTATACCGCCTCGACCATCGGCCTGAACCCCGAGAACGGCGCCATCGCCACCCATTTCCAGTATCACTGGAACGACACCTGGGACTGGGACGAGGTCGTGCCGCCGACCCTGATCGACCTTCAGGGCGAGAATGGCGACACCCAGAAACTGGCCGTCCGCTTCGCCCGAAACGGCTATATCTACAAGCTCGACCGTTCGGACGGGAAGCTGTCCTTCATCGAAGGCAAGCCCTATGTCTATCAGAACGCATTTACCGGGCTCAATCCCGAGACAGGGCGTCCCGAGTACAACCAAGAGAACCTGCCCGAACTGGGCAAGCGGGTCGAGTTCTGTCCCTCGGCCTGGGGCGGGCGCGACTGGCCGGCGGACTCCTATGACCCGGCGACCGGAACGCTGTTCATCTCGGTAAACGAGAACCATTGCGGCGCAATGGAAGGGGCGCCGGTCGAATACGAGCCGGGTGTGCTCTATCTCGGCTCCGGGCTTGAGATGACGCCCACCGAGGCTGCCAAGGAGCACATCGGCGCGGTCCAAGCCTGGGACATCCGCACGCTGGAAAAGAAGTGGCAGGTGAACTTCAAGTCGCCGAACTGGGGGCCGATCCTGTCCACCGCCGGGGGCGTGGTCTTCCTGGGCGGCACCAACGACGCAATGTTCCGCGCGTTGGATGCGGAAACCGGGGCCGAGCTGTGGTCGGTCAAGCTGGACGGCGGGGTAGTTGCGCCGCCCACCAGCTTCGAGGTGGACGGCAAACAGCATATCGCCATTACCACCGGCTGGGGCGTCGATGCTGAGCGCTTCCAAAGCTTCATCGACCAGGCCTGGGGCACCAAGACCGAGGTTTCTCAGGGCGGCACCGTCTATGTCTTCGCATTGCCCTGAACCAAAAGGGGACAAGGGCAATGCGCGCAGCATGGGCGATATTGGGGATGGCAGGGCTGCTGGCCCTGCCGTCCCTTGCCGGGGCCTGGACCCTGTCTGTCTGCAGGGCGCCGGATGCGGCGCCCTACACCCGCGCGGACGAAACTGGCATTGACGACCGCGTGGCCGCGATCCTCGCGGATGCAATGGGGGCCGAGTTGCAATTTGTCACCTTGCCCGACCGCCGCAGCCGCACGCTGCGCCGCATCATGCACGCCGGCGGCTGCGACGTGGCGATCAGCATCCCAGACAAGAGCGAGGGGTTCCAGACCTCGCAGGTCTATTACGCCACGGGCTTTGTCTTCATGACACATAACGGCGGGGCCGCGCTGCCGGCCTCGCTAGATGACCCGGCGCTGAAATCGCTGTGGATCGGGGTCGCCGGCGATCCGCGGCATCCGATCCCGCCGGTCATGGCCTTGGCCAAGCGCGGGTTGGCGGGGCAGTTGCGCTATTTCCCGCAGGCCCGGCTGGACGATGCCGGGACCGACGGGATGGTGCAGGCCCTTGCGGCGGGAGAGATCGACCTCGCCATTCTCTGGGGACCGACCGCCGCCTCGCTCGCGGGGCACGAGGCGGAACTGCGTTTCACGCTGGTCACGCCCGAGATCGACCTGCCGGTGCTGCCCATGGTCGCCATGTTCACCATCGGTGTGCGCTACGGGGACATCGCCTTTCGCAACGACATCAACCGCGCGCTGAGCGAGCGCTGGGACGAGATCCAGGCCGTGCTGGAGGACGCAGGCATCCCGACCCGTCCCGTCACCAAGCGCAGCGCGGCTCATCTCGCGGAGACTGAGTGATGCGCGTCCCTCTCCTGACCCGGCGGCAGGCCCTGATGGCCGCGCTGGCGGCAGGAGTCGCCGCGCCGGCGCTGGCCCGGGCGACCCGCCCCGCACTGCGGGTGGGCGCGATCCTGCCCTTGGCCGGGCGCGGCCTGCCGCTGGTCGGCGTCAATCTGTCCTTCCCGGCCGAAGCCGCCCGCAAGGGCCTGCTGATCACCAGCGACGATCTCGAGCGCGCAACGCCCATGGGTACCGAGCCGCACCGCCTGCTGCTGGCCAACGCGCCTGAAGCGGCCTCGGCCCGCCGCGCGGCTGAGCGGCTGGTCGAGCGCGACCGCGCGACGGTGCTGATCGGCGGCTTTTCGGCCAAGGATGCGCGCGCCATCGGCGCGGTCGCGCGGGATGCGGGCGCCCTGTTTATCAACATCGCCGCGCCTGCGGATGGGCTGCGAGCTGAGTTCTGCGGCGGGCGCACCCTGCATCTCGAGGCACCTGCCAGCACCTATCTGTCGGCGCTATCGGAGCTTTACCGCGGCCAAGGCAGGAACCGCTGGCATTTGATCCACCAGGATGACTCCGCCCATGTGGACCTGCTGGCGCAGGCGCAAGCGGATCTGCGCCGCGCGGGGGCGGAGGTCACGGGCACCAGCATTGTCAGCCGGGACTCCACCCTGTTCCGCTCGGCGTTGTCGGATCTGCAGGACAGTGGCGCCGAGGCGGTGCTGCTGCTGACCGACTGGCTGGTGCAACTGAACCTGCTTGCCACTGCCGAGGGAGAGGGCGCAACCGTGCCGATCACCGGCTTTCCCTGGGCCGCGACTCAGACGCGCGAGTTCTACAACCGTTGCCGCCAGCTTGCGCCCAACGTGGGTGGAGCACCTCGTCTCGCCCTGTGGGAAGCACGGCTCGACACGGCCGAGGCCGCCGCCCTCAACGCCGACTTCCTCGCCCGCTGGCGGATCCCGATGGACCCCTCGGCCTGGGCGGCACAGACGGCCCTGCGACTGGTAGCCGAGGCGACCGAGGCTACCGGCAGCACGAGCGGGACCGACCTTGCCGCCTGGCTCTCCGATCCTGTGCAGAGGCCCTCCATCGGCAAGGACACCGTCTTCAATCCGAGCGATGGTCAATTGCGCCAGCCGCTCTATGCCGTGCGAGTCAACCCGGCCGCGACGAAAGAACTGACTCCGCAGGCGATCACCGAATGGGCTGAGTTGCTGGCCCAACTGAACCCGGCTCCCGCCCCGACGGGCAAGTGCGGATCACCTGCGCAATCAGGATAGCAGAAGCCGCATTTCATCTGCGGCGCGAACCGAAGGAAGCCCCCATCAGGGGGCAAGGAGGAGATATGAGGCAGTTGCTGACTTTGGGCGGCCTGCTCGACGCGCAGGCCCGCATGGCGCCCGACCGCTTGGGCGCTCGCGACCTGGAACGTGCGCTGACCTTCGGGCAGTGGAACGCCCGCGCCCGCAGGCTGGCCAATGCGCTGACGGGACTCGGACTAGTCAAGGGCGATCGGGTGGCAGTTCTCGCCTACAACCGCCTAGAATGGGCGGAGATCTATGCCGCCTGCGCCAAGGCCGGGCTGATCGCAGTGCCGATAAACTTCCGCCTCGCCCCTATCGAGATACGCTTCATCATCGAGGACGCGGGCGCCGCCTGCGTGGTGGCCGAGGACTCGCTTTACGGGATGATCGAGGAAGTGCGATCCGACCTGCCGATCCCCACAAACCGTTTCATCCATTTCGGCACCGAGGCGCCGCCTGCGGGCTGGCAGTCCTACGAGGACCTGATCGCCCGCGCCTCGGACAGCGCGCCTGCGGTGGCTGTGGCCGACAGCGACCCTTGGGCGCTGATGTATACCTCAGGCACCACCGGCAAGCCCAAGGGGGTGATCCGCAGCCATCGCGGCATGACGCTGGTGTCGCTTGTGACGCAGGTTGAGCTGTCCATCGGCCGCAACGACGACGCGCTGCTGGTCATGCCGATGTGCCATGCGAATTCGCTGAACTTTTTCTGCTCCTTCGCCCATTGCGGGGGGGTCAACACGATCTATTCGCGCCCCAGCTTCGACCCCGAGCACGCGCTGTCGGTGATGGAGAAGATCGGGTCCACCTTCACCTCGTTGGTTCCGACCCACTACATCATGATGCTGGCCGCGCAGACATCGGGCCGCAACCGCGACCTTGGCGCGATGCGGAAGATGATGATCTCATCCGCCCCCGCCCGCGCCGACACCAAGCGCGCGGTGATGGAGATGTTCCCGAACTCGGGTCTGTTCGAGCTTTACGGATCGTCCGAGGCGGGCTGGGTCACGATGCTGCACCCCGACGAGCAATTCACCAACCTAGGCACCGTGGGCCGCGAATGCATCGGCTCGGCCCCGGTCCGTCTGCTGGACGACGACGGCAACGAGGTGCCGGACGGCATGGCGGGCGAGCTTTATTCCTCGACACCCTATACCTTCGACGGCTACTGGAACCAGCCTGGCAAGACCGCCGAGGCCTTCCGGGGCGACTATTGCACCGTGGGCGACATGGCCCTGCGGGACGAGCAGGGCTTCATCCGCCTAATCGACCGCAAGAAGAACATGATCATCTCGGGCGGCGAGAACATCTATCCGTCCGAGATCGAGGCGGCGCTGGGTGCCTGCCCCGCCGTCCGCGACGTGGCGGTGATCGGCCTGCCGGACGAGAAATGGGGCGAGCGGGTCCATGCCGTGGTCGTCCTGCATGACGGCGTGGGCATCTCGGAACGCGAGTTGATCGGCTGGTGCGAGGACCGCATCGCCCGCTTCAAGCTACCCCGCAGCGTCAGCTTCGTATCCGACGACGAGATACCGCGCACCGCCACCGGCAAGATCCAGCACCGGCTGCTGCGCGACCGGCTGACGGAACGGACGGCGGCTGCATGACGGGGCAGGTTGATGATTGACAAAGCCGGCCTAGCCAGAAATTCTGAATTCAGAATTCTGAATTACGCTTTAGGAGAGAGCGTTGATTCGCAGGCGGTCCCATGCGGGCCGCGGCATTCATGAAGGCAGCGGCACGGTGCCGCCAGCACCGCAGGGGTCGCCTTTTGGGAGGAGATGCAAGGAGATGACGCAGGTCACAGTCGCGGTGCTGGTCGCACGGACGCTGAAGGCGCGCGGGGTTGAACGGGTCTTCGCGCTCTGCGGAGGGCATATCATGCCAATGTGGATGGCGCTGGACGCCGAGGGGATCGAGATCGTCGATGTCCGCGACGAACGCGCGGCGGTGATGATGGCCCATGCCTCGGCCGCCGTCAGCGGCAGGCTGGGGGTGGCGATGGTCACGGCCGGGCCGGGCGTCACCAATGCCATGACGGGGATCGCCAACGCCCATGTCTCGCGCATCCCGGTGCTGGTGATCTCGGGCCTGCCGCCGCGCCCGCAGGAGAACCGCGGCGCGCTGCAGGACATGGTCCATGTCGATCTGCTGCGCTCGCTGACGCGCTATGCCCGCACGCTGCGGCATGTGACGTCGGTTGCGCGCGAACTCGACGCGGCCATCGCGGCGGCGCAGGGACAGGCAGGCGAGGCGGGGCCGAGCTACATCGACCTGCCGGTGGACCTGCAGCGCGAAGCCGTGCCGCCGGTGCTGCTGGCCGGCGAGCACCTGAAGGGGCGCGCCCGCCCGCGCGTGACCCCCCTGCCCGCCGATCTGGACGCTGCCGCCGACATGATCGCGCGGGCCTCGCGCGTGCTGGTCATCTCGGGGCGGGGGGCGAACGGGGCCGGGGCGGAACTGGCCGACTTCCTGTCGGCCTCGGGCGCGGCCTATCTGGACACGGGAGAATCCAAGGGCATCGTGCCGGCCGACCACCCTTCGCATATCGCGGCGATGCGGGGGGCGGCGATGAAGCAGGCCGATCTGGTCATCACCTTGGGCCGCAAGCTCGACTTCCAGCTTGCCTATGGCTCGCCCGCGGTCTTCGGAAGCGCGGCCTTCCTGCGGATTTCCGACCAGCCGGCGGAACTGTCCGACAACCGGCTGGGCGACCTCGGGCTGGCCGGGGACATCCCCTTGACCCTTTCCGCGCTGACCGAACGGCTGTCACAGCGCGAGCTGACCGGAGGCCGCGACTGGCTGGCCGAGATGGCCCAGGGCCACCGGACGCGGGCCGAGGCGATGCAAGCGAAGATGGAATCCGCCGCACCCGGTCCCGACGGCCGCATCAACCCGAACCGCCTGCTGGCCGAGATCCGCCGTAGGCTCGACCCCAAGGCCATCGTCATCGCCGATGGGGGCGACATCCTCAGCTTCGCCCGCGTGGCGCTGGAGGGGCAGACCTACCTCGACCCCGGTCCCTTGGGCTGCATCGGCATCGCCACGGCCTTTGCCGTGGGCGCGGCCAAGGCGGCGCCGGGGCGGCAGGTGGTCGCGGTCACGGGCGACGGCTCGTTCGGCTTCACGGCGATGGAGATCGACACCGCCGTGCGCCACCGTGCGCCTGCGCTGATCGTCATCAGCAACAACGGGTCGTGGGCAATCGAGGTCCGCGACCAGCAGGAAAGCTTCGGCCGCGTTGTCGGCACGCGGCTGCAATATGCCGATCATGCCGCCATGGCCCGCGCCTTCGGGATGCAGGCTTGGCGGCTGACCACTCATGACGAGATCGGCCCCGCGCTGGATCAGGCGCTGGCGGTGGTGCGCGGCGGGGCGCCCGCGCTGATCGACGCCGTGACCAGCCCCGAGATCGCGTCCTCGGACAGCAAGTCGGGGCTGGCCTGGGTGCCCGACCATCAGGCGCTGGAGGCTTGGGACACGGCCGAACGGGAATGGCTGGCTTCCTCACCGGAGGAGTGAGGGCGTCAGCCGCATAAGCGATCAAGGGAGGAGAACCATGAATATCGCACGAAACTTGACCCGCGCATTTGCACTGGCTGTAGGTCTGGCGCTGCCGCTGGCTGCCGCCGCGCAGGAGGTCACGCTGAGGCTGGCCCATGTCTTCCCCGAGCAAAGCTCGGTCGGGGAAGCGGCGCTCCAATTCGCGGAACTCGCCAGGGAACGCAGCGAGGGCCGCATCGAGGTGCAGGTCTTCCCGGCGGGCCAGCTCGGCGGCGACGAGGCCATCGGGCGCGAGTTGTCGCGCGGCACGATCCAACTGGCCTTCGTCAACCCAAACTCGATGGTGGGCATCGACCCGCTCTTCGACTTCCACATCCTGCCCTTCGTGGCGCAAAGCTACGAGGAAGCCGACCGCATCTATTACGGCGAGCCGAACGTCCTGCACCGCACGCTGAACGAAACAATGGAGCGGCACGGGCTGGTGAACCTGGGCTATTTCGAGAACGACTTCCGCGCCATCTCGAACTCGCGCCATCCGGTGGCCTCGGTCGCCGACCTGCAGGGCCTCAAGATGCGGGTGGTGCCCTCGCAGTCGCTGAAGCTGCTGTTCGAAAAGGCGGGCGTGCAGGTCGTCACCCTGCCCTTCCCGGAAATTTTCACCGCTCTGCAGCAGGGCGCCGTGGACGGGCAGGAGAACGGCGTCATCCTGATCGACCAGGCGCGCTTCTTCGAGGCGCAGAAATACGTCACCCTGTCGAACCATTCCTATGTCATGTCCAGCATCGCCGGCAGCAAGCGGGCGCTGGACCGGCTGTCGCCCGAGGACCAAGCGCTTCTGGCCGCCATCGGCGACGAGGTCGGCAAGTGGCAGGTCCAGCGCAACCGCGAGAACGTGGCAGCCGCGCTCGAACATATCCGTGCGGCGGGGCTGGAAGTGACCGAGCTGTCGCCCGAAGCCGTGGCCGAGTTCCGCGCGGTTGCCGATCAGGTCTGGGCGGAACTGACCCCCGTCTATGGCGAGGAGCGGATGGCCGAGTTGCGGACGCTCATCAATGGTTGAGAGCGGCGCAATGGCAATGAACCCCATGCCTGAGGCCGGGCCGCTTGTCTGGTTCCGCCGGATGCAGTCCGTCGAGCGGCGGATCGTGGTTGCCGAGAAGGTGGTCTGCGGGCTGGCGATGCTGGTCATGGCGCTGGCCACGATGGCCTCGGTCGTGGTCCGCAACTTCGGGCTGGCGCTGCCGAACTATTCCGAGATTGGGCTTGCGGCGCTTGCGCCGCTGACCCTGATCGGCGGCGCGCTCTGCACCTATCTGGGCAGCCACATCTCGGTCGAGATCGTCCATGCAGTGGGCGGGCCGCGCATCCGCCGGGTGGCCGCGGTCATCACCGCCATCGGCATCCTGGCCTTCGCCGCCATCTATTTCCGCAGCGGCTGGATCCTGATGCAGGAGTTTCGCATGACGGGCGACAAGCTCTTGGACCTCGGCACGCCACTGTGGCCGCTGGCGGCGCTGTTTCCGGTAGGCATGGCGCTGATGGCCTTCCACGTGGTCATGCAGATGATCGCAATGGTGGTTGACCGCACCGAAGGGGGAAGCACGGCATGATCCTTGTCCTGTTCGGCTTCCTGCTGATCGGCCTGCCGGTCGGCATCGCCTTTTCGCTGTTCATCCTGATCCAGCCGGACCGCTGGAATGTCTCGCTCGACTATGCCGCGCAGACGACGCTGGACGCGCTGCTGGTCTATCCCTTCCTCGCCATCCCGCTGTTCATGCTGGGGGGCGAGCTGATGACCCAGGGCGGGCTGACCCGGCAACTGGTCGGCGTCAGCAAGCGGCTGATGGCGCGCGTCCCGGCCTCGATGGGCCATATCATGATCGGCGCCAGTGCCATGATGGGGGCGGTCACGGGATCGTCGGTGGCCGCCGTCGCCGCCATCGGCCGGGCGCTTGGCCCCGAGATGCTGCAGCGCGGCTACAAGCCGGGCTATGTGGGCGCGCTGAATGCCTCGGCCGGGCTTCTGGGGGTGCTTCTGCCGCCGTCGATCCCGCTGATCCTCTACGGCTCGGCGGTGGGCGCGTCGATCACCCAGCTTTTCCTGGCCACGCTGCTGCCGGGGCTGATCTTCATCGTCGCGATCATGATCGTCCACGCCCTGCGCGCCCGCCATGTCCTCGACGGCGGCATCGAACACGAGGCGCCATCGTCCGCCCCCGTGCGGTCCTTCGCGGCCGAGTTCACCTCGGCACTGCCCGCGCTGTTCATGCCGATCCTGGTGCTGGGAGGCATCTACACCGGCATCTTCACCCCAACCGAAGCCGCGGGGGTCGCGGCGGTCTATGCGCTTCTCTACATTCTGATCTCGCGCTCGGCCGGATCGCGGCAACTGGGCGACGCCTTTGTGCGCGCGGCGGTCAGCGCGGCGGCGGTGATGTTCATCATCGGCTTCACCACCATCTTCAACCGTGCCCTGACGCTGGAGCAGATCCCACAGGACCTTGCCAGTTTTGCGGTCGGGCTGACAGAGAATCCGCTGATGTTCCTGCTGCTGGTGAACCTGGCGCTGCTGGTCGTCGGCATGTTCATGGAAACCAGCGCCGCGATCCTGCTGATGGGACCGCTGCTGGCGCCGGCCGCCGCCCGTTATGGCATCGACCCGATCCATTTCGGCATCGTCGTCGTCATCAATATCGAGATCGGCCTGCTGACCCCGCCGCTTGCAGCCAACCTCTACGTGGCCTCGCTGACGAACCGCATTCCCATCATGGCGCTTCTGCGGCAGATCGGGTGGTTCCTGCTGGCCTGCCTGATCATGCTGGCGGCGATCACCTATGTGCCCGGCATCGCGCTATGGTACCACATCCTGCCGGGATACTGACGTGAAGAAGGACCTTTCCATGCCCCCCAGAACCATTCTCGTGACTGGTGCGTCGAGCGGTCTGGGGGCGCATTTTGCTTCTGTTCTTGCGGGTGACGGGGCGCGGGTTGTTCTGGCCGCCCGCAGCGAGGGG